>JAYUMO010000088.1:0-30960 GCA_043762555.1 Gemmatimonadaceae bacterium
GGCGACATGGTGGGGCACACCGGGGTGATCTCCGCGGCGATCAAGGCGGTGGAGACGGTGGACGGCTGTCTCGCGCGCGTTCTCGAGACCGCCGGAGCGGCCGAGGCGCGCGTGCTCGTGACGGCCGACCACGGGAATTGCGAGATGATGATCGACCCGGAGACGGGTGGGCCGCACACCGCGCACACCACGAATCCGGTGCCGATGGTGGTGGTGGATCCGGACGGGTCGCGTCCGCTGCGCGCGGGCGGGGCGCTGCGGGATGTGGGACCGACGGTGCTCGCGATGCTCGGGCTGGATCGGCCGGCGGAGATGACCGGCGTGGACCTCAGAGAACTGGGAGCGAGAGCGTGAAGATTTTTCGGTTGAGTGCTTTTCTTGGGTCGGGGCTGGGGTTGATAGTGGGGTTGGCTCTGATCGCGGGCGTCGCGCCCACGGCGCGGGCGCAGGACACGACGAAGACGGTGATCAAGAGTCCTTATACGGACTTCCACGAGCAGCGAGCGCTCGCGCTCATCCTGGGCTATTTCGCGGGCAACCGGGGCCGGCCGGGGGTGGGACCGCAGGGCTCGCCGCTCGTGGGGCTGAGCTACCTGTATCACGTGGGCGGTCCCGCCGGCATCGTCGGGCGCCTCTCCTACGCGCCCTCGCAACGCACGGTGCTCGACCCCGCCTTGCCGCCCGACCAGCGGGATCTCGGGAGCACGTCCGCGCCGCTGGTCATGGCCGACGTCGGCCTCGCCTTCTACTTCACGGGGGAGAAGACGTGGCACCATATGGTGCCGACCGCGGGGATCGCGCTCGGGCTCGCCTTCGGCAGCAACACGCCGGACGTCGGTGGTTATAGCTTCGGCACGAAGTTCTACTTCGGCTTCGGGGGCGGCGTGACGTACGCGCTCAAGGGCCCGTGGGTATTCAAGGCCGATGCGTGGGACTACCTCTGGCAGCTCAAGTACCCGACCACGTACTTCACCTTCACGCCACCGGTGCTGCCGTCGGACGCGCCCGACAAGGAGTGGAGGAACAACGGCGTGATCACGATCGGATTGTCGTACACCCTCAAGCAGTAGCCGCCGCATGCCGCGCGCCGCGCTCACTCGCCGCGTGACCTTCGCCGCCGCGCACCGCTACCGGAGGCCGGAGTGGAGCGACGCGAAGAACGCCGAGGTCTTCGGCGCCTGCGCGAATCCGCACTATCACGGGCACAGCTACGCGTGCGAGGTGACGGTGCGCGGCGAGATCGATCCGGTGACGGGCATGGTGATCGACCTCGCGCTGCTCGATCGTGTGCTCGCGGATGAAGTGCGCGCGCGCTTCGATCATCGCAACCTGAACGTCGAGGTCCCCGAGTTCGCCGACGGCGGGCTGATCCCCACCGGGGAGAACCTCGCGCGTCTGATCGCCGAGCGCGTGCGCGGCGCGCTCGGCACGCGGGTGGACGTGACGCGGGTCGTGGTGCGCGAGGACGACGCCCTCTGGGCGGAGTGGACGCCGTGAGCGCCGAGAGCACCACGCGGCTCGACGCGGTGGAAGAGGCCGTGGTCTGGCTCGAGGTGAACGGCGCGCCGGCGGTCACCTGGATGTGCTCGCCGGAGCGGCTGGACGAGCTCGTCGTGGGGTGGCTGCACGGCGAAGGCTACATCAACACGATCGACGATCTCGTGCGGCTGCGCCCGTGCACTACGGAGCTCGGCTTCTGGGCGGAGGTCCCGCCGGCGCGCTACGACGCGGTGGAGCAGACGGAGCGGCGGCGCGTGCTCGCGTCGGGATGCGGCGCGGTGACGTCGATCCTCGGCTCCATGAGCGCCGTGCCGCGGCGCACCGGGGGGATCCCGACGGTGGAGCTGGCGCAGATGCGGTCGCTCTTCAAGGAGCTCTTCGCACGCGGCGATCGCTACAAGGAGACGGGCGGCATCCACGCCGCGGCGCTCACCGACGCCGCCGCGCTCCTGCATCACGCCGAGGACATCGGGCGTCACAACGCGGTGGACAAAGTGATCGGCGCCGCGATCATGGAGCGGCGCGATCCGCGTGATCTCATTCTGCTGGTGACCGGGCGGATCTCCGGCGAGCTGGCGTTCAAGGCCGCGCGCGCGCAGCTGTCGCTCGTGGCGACGCCGAGCGTGCCGTCGAGCATCGCGGTGGAGATCGCTCGCGCGGCGGGAATGGGACTCATCGGACGGGCGGTGAGCGGGAGTCCGCAATTCCATCGCCCTTGAGTTTGAGCGTGAGCGCGCGTTGTACTGGCGTCATCCTCGCCGGCGGGCAGGCGACGCGCTACGGCGGGCAGCCGAAGGGATTGGAGCGGGTGGGCGGGGTGCGGGTGATCGACCGGGTGGCGCTGGCGCTCGCGAGCGCCGCGGACGAACTCTTACTGATCGCGAACGATCCGTCGGCGGGATCGTGGCTGCCCGGGGTGCGGGTGGCGAGCGATGTGCGTGAGGGGTGCGGGAGCCTCGGCGGAATCCACGCGGCGCTCGTGCGCGCCGGTGGCGCGGTGCTCGTGGTCGCGTGGGACATGCCGTTCGCACCCGCGTCGTTGCTGGGGGCGCTGCGCGCGCTCGGTGAGGCGGGGGTGGACGTGGCGGTAGCGGAGAGCGGCTCGAAGCGCGGCGTGGAGCCGCTCTGCGCGTGGTACGGTCCGGCGTGCGTGCCGGCGATCGAGCGAGCGCTCGACGCGGGTGACCGGCGGGTGATCGCATTCTTCGATGACGTGCGCGTGTCGCGCATGTCGCCCGAGGATGTGGCGCGATTCGGTGATCCGGCGCGATTGTTCATGAACGTCAACACACCGAACGAACTCGAGCTCGCGGAGCGATATGCCTCGTCCCCCGATGCTGGCGATCGTCGGCGGCAAGAAGCACGGTAAAACGACGCTCACCGTGCAACTCGCCGCCGAGCTGAAGCGGCGCGGGCACCGCGTGATGACGATCAAGCACGGCACGCACACGTTCAATATCGATCCCTCGACGACCGATACGTATCGGCACTATCACGAGGGGGAGGCGGAGAAGGTGGCGATGGTCTCGCCCGACAAGTTCGCGCTCGTGGAGCGGTGGAGCGCCGAACTCAGCCCCGAGCAGATCGTGGATCGGCATATGCAAGACGCGGATATCGTGATCTGCGAGGGGTTCAAGGCGACCGCCCTTCCACGCGTCGAGATCTTCCGGCGGGCGGCGGGCGAACGGCCGTTGTACGATCCGGCCGCCCCCTCGGCGACCTACTATCACGCCATGCTCACCGACGACGATTCGTTCTCGATCCCGAATGTGGCGATGATCCGCTTCTCGCAGTCAACCTGGCTCTCGGAACTCGCGACGTTGGTGGAGCGCGAGATGAACCTGCCGAGGCACCATGAATAGTTGTCATGCCTCATCGAGTCCCGAGTACCGAGTCCCGAGGCTCTCCCTGCGGCAAGCGCGTGGCGTGAGAGAGCTTCGGGACTCGCTGCTCGGGACTCGGTATGGCATGACAATTTCTATGTGGTACTCGACCCTGAGCTCTTGCCGCCCATGCTCTCCGTAACCGACGCCAGCGCCAAGATCCTCGCCGGGATCCGCCCGCTCGCCACCGAGCGGGTCGCGCTCCGCGACGCGTTGGGCCTCGTGCTGGCGGAGAGCGTCGTGTCGCCGATCACCATCCCCGCCTGGGACAACTCGGCGATGGACGGATACGCCGTCCGCGCCGCGGATGTCGCCGGCGCCACGGAGACAAGGCCCGTTCAGCTCACGGTGCTCGAGCGCGTCGCCGCCGGCGCCTTCCCCACTCGCGCTCTCGCGCCCCGCACCGCCACCCGCATCATGACCGGCGCCCCGATCCCCGCCGGCACCGACACCGTGATCCGCCTCGAGGACACCGACGGCGCGATGGACCGCGTTTCCATTCGCAACGACCGCGACGCGAAGAAGAACCTCCGCCGCCGCGGCGAGGACATCGTCGAGGGCGTCACCGTGCTCGAAGCGGGTGCCCCGCTCGGCGCCGCGCAGCTCGGCGTGCTCGCCTCCGTGGGCGCGTCGCACGTGGTCATCCATCGTCGCCCGCGCATCGCCTTCATGGCGAGCGGCGACGAGATCGTGGACCTCGACCGCTTCGAGGAAGTGCGCGCCGGAAAGAAGATCATCACGTCCAACAGCTACACGCTCGCCGCGATGATCACCGCGAACGGCGGCGTTCCGATCAACCTCGGCATCGCGCGCGACGACCCCGCCGACATCCGCGCGCGCATGCTCCGTGCGCGCGACGAGCACGCCGACCTGCTCATCACCTCCGCCGGGATCTCCGCCGGCGAGTACGACTACGTGCGCACCGTGCTCCAGGAGCTCGGCGTCACGCTCGACGTCTGGAAGGTGCGCATGCGCCCGGGCGCGCCGCTCGGCTTCGGATCGCTGCTCGGGATGCCGTGGATCGGCCTGCCCGGCAATCCGGTGTCCACGATGGTGACCTTCGAGCTCTTCGTGCGCCCGGTGATGCGGCGGATGCTCGGTCACACCCGGCTGCACCGACGCCCGGTGAGCGTGACCATCGAGGAGCCGGTGACGATCGGCGCCAAGCTCACGCACTTCCTGCGCGCGATCGTGACCGTGCGCGCCGACGGCACGCTTACGGCGCGTCTCACTGGCCCGCAGGGCTCCGGAATCCTCACCAGCATGACGCGCGCGAACGCGCTGCTCGTCGTCCCCGAGGACCGTCCGCGCGTGGAGGCGGGCGAGACGCTGCACGCGATCCCCCTCACCGAGGATGCCGCACTGGCCGAGCAGTTCGCGCTGTGAGCGGATCGCTCGAAGAGGAATTGACGCGACGCTTCACCACCGTCACGGAGACCGTGCGCGTCGGCGAGAGCGACGTCACGCTGCTCAAGCCGCGCAACGCCGACGATCTGATCCGCGAAGACGATTATGTGAAGGACGAACGGCTCCCGTACTGGGCCGATGTCTGGCCGTCCTCCCGCGTGCTCGCAGACTCGTTCACTTCGGAGGTGGGGAACGGCCGCACGATGCTCGAGCTCGGCTGCGGCCTCGGCCTCGTCACCATCGCCGCGATGCAGGCCGGATTCACGGTGACCGCCACCGACTACTATGATGATGCGCTCCTCTTCACGCGGCTAAACGCGCACCGCGCGACCGGCCGCGAACCGATCACGCGGATGGTGAACTGGCGCGAACTCCCGCGTGATCTCGGGCGCTTCGATCTTGTGGTCGCGTGCGACGTGCTCTACGAGAATCCCAACGCCGAGCTCGTGGCCGACGCGATGGTGCAATGCCTGGCGACCGGCGGCACCGCGATCATGGCCGACCCCGGGCGTATCGCGATCGACGAGTTCCTGGACGCGTGCGCGGCGCGGGAGTTCCAGCGGGTAGAGACCGTGGAGCGAAAGTTCGCGGTGGGAGAGAAGGAGCAGACGATCAGGATCTACCGGATGGCGTGGTAGCGGCAAGCGATTCGCAGGCCGGTGCGTGACGAACTCAGCGCCGCGCGCGGTCTCCTACGATGAACGCGATCACCCCGAGTAGCACCCCTTGGATCAATCCCGCCGCCAGAATCGGAAACGGCCAGCCGCTCCGGGGCGGCACCAGCGCCAGAAAGGCTGTCATCGGGACGGCGGCACAAATGCCCAATCGCACCGAGCGATCCCCATCCGTCGGAATATCCCGGTCCAGCACGAATGCGAGCGCCCCGAACGTGGCTCCGGTGGTCACACCGAGGTAGGCTCCGAGCACGGACGAGGTGCCGGAGAACGTCCCGAAGCGTCCGCGGGCGAAATCCACGAGCCCGCCGATGACGCCGAGCGCCACGCCCCAACCAGCGCCAATTCCACAAACGAGGAGCGATAGCTTTCTCGCCGCCGCGATGCGGCCCAGTGCGAAGTACGCCGCGACGCCCGTCGCCATCGAGGTGACCGCGATCATCACCAGGAACCAGAGCTTGGTCACACCTGGCGTGGGATCAGCCACCCACCCATCCTGCGTGCCGCGCAAGAGTTGGATCGGCCCGAAGACCACAACGACCCAAATCACCCCGGTCGCGATGAGCAAGCGGCGCGGCAGAGCCTCTCGATCCCGCGCATTCTGGATCGTCACTGCGGCATCTCCGCGCCAGGCCGCCCGCTCGCCAGCCGCTCCGCCACCGCCTCCGCGATGTCCACCACCGGCACCTCGCTCCCCTTCGCCTTCACGCCGTCGGTGATCATCGTCATGCAGAAGGGGCACGCGACGGCGATGGATTCCGCGCCGGTGGCGAGCAGCTCTTCCGTGCGCTCCACATTGATGCGCTTGCCGACCGTCTCCTCCATGAACATCCGGCCGCCGCCGGCGCCACAGCACAACCCGCGGTCGCGCGAGCGCGCGGGCTCGGCGAGGGTCATCACCGGGAGCGCGCGCTTGAGCGCCGTGCGCGGCGCGTCGTACACATCGTTGTAGCGGCCCAAGTAGCAGCTGTCGTGATACACCATCGTGAGCGCGCGCCCCTCGTCGGTGCGCAGCGTCAGACGGCCGTCATTCAGCATCCGCTCGATCAGCGTCGAGTGGTGGATGACGTCGTAGTTCCCGCCGAGCTGCGGGTACTCGTTGCCCATTTGATGGAAGCAGTGCGGGCAGAAGGTTACGACCGTCTTCACGTGGTATCGGTCGAGCGTCTGGATGTTCTGCTTGGCGAGCATCTGCCAGAGGTACTCGTTCCCCATGCGGCGCGCGGGATCACCGTTGCACGTCTCTTCCTGGCCGAGGATCGCGAAGCGGACGCCGGCGGCCTTGAGGATCCGCGCGAGCGCCACCGAGATCTTCTTTGCGCGGTCGTCGAAGGAACCCATGCAGCCCACCCAAAAGAGGATCTCGGGCGTTTCTCCGCGCGCGGCAAGCTCGGCCATCGTCGGAATGTCGAGGCCCTCGGCCCACTTGGCGCGATCACTCGGCGCGAACGCCCACGGGCTCCCGCGCTGTTCCAGCGATTCGAAGGCCGGCTGTACCTCGGCGGGGAATCGCGATTCCATCAGGACGAGGTTCCGGCGGAGGTCGATTATGTGATCCAGATGCTCGATCCCCACCGGGCACTCGGTCACGCAGGCGCGGCAGGTGGTGCACGCCCAGAGATCGTCCTCGGTGATGAAGTTGTCGAGCAAGCGGTGCTCCAGCAGCTCCGCGGCGCCGTTGCCGCCCACGAGCGCCGGTGCCTTCTCCATGAGGCGTTGTCGCGTGTCCACGATGATCTTCCGCGGCGAGAGCGCCTTGCCGGTGATGTTCGCCGGGCACACCGACGTGCAGCGTCCGCATTCCGTGCAGGAGTAGCCGTCGAGGAGGTCCTTCCACGTGAGCTGCTCCACATCCGCCGCACCGAACTGCTCCGCGCCCTCCGCCTCAAGGTCGAGGAAACGAATTACCCCCTTCGGCATCGGCCCGTTCGCATTCGAGAAGTACACGTTCGGGATCGACGTGATCACGTGCAGGTGTTTGGAGTACGGCAGGTAGTTCAGGAACACGAGCACCAGCAGCGCGTGCGTCCACCAGAACGAGCGCTCAAGCGCGAGCGCGACGCCGCGGGGCGTATTCGCGAGCAGGCCCGCCAGTGCGTGCGACGCGAATTTGTCGCGCACCGCCGAACCCGGAGTGAGCACGAGTTCGAATGCGTTGACGAGGAACATCGTCACCATCACTCCGCCGATCATGCTCAGGATGATCAGCGCGTCACCCTGATGCGTGCCGTCCCCCTGCAACCGCTTGGGGTGGACGACGAGCCGCCGGTAGAGCGCGAACGCGACCGCGCCGAGCACGAGGAGGCCGAACAAGTCCTGCGAGAAGGAGTAGACGCCGTAGAGCGGCGCCGGCAGGAAGCCGTACGAGAACGACGGGATCATGCCGTGGACGATCAGCTCCGTCGTGCCGGCAGTGATCACGATGAATCCCCAGAAGATGAGCGCGTGCATGGGGCCGGCCACCGGATCGCGGAAGATCTTCTTCTGGAAGATCGCGATCGTGAGCACGTTCTTGAGCCGCGCGAGCGGGTGATCGAGGCGCGGGTCGGGGCGACCGATGCGGAGATACGAGATCAGCCGCCGGGCGTTGTATGCGAAGAAGCCCGTGGCCGCGAGGACCACGATGGCGAAGATCGCATTCTCAGTGCTCATGGGCGGGAAGGTACGGAGCGCGGAAAGCGGGGACAAGCGCTCCACGCCTTCTCGCAGCCAGAACCGCGTGGTTACTCCTTCGTAGCGGCGGACTTGATGCGGCGACGAACCACGAGAAATTGGAAGAGCGCCATGAAAATTCCCGAAAAGCTGGAGACAAAGACTAGATCGCCCGAAGACCGCGCGGGCCGATCGAATATCGCGTATCCCGTGACCAGGAGGAACATTAAACTCGATGCCCACAGCCAAGCCGTGAACACAAGAGATCGAATCGGGTGAAGCTGAGTGAATCGGACGTAGAACGGGGAACGGCCGTCCGATTGAGGATTCTGAGTATCCATCGAACACTCTCCGCGATAGAGCTTGGAATTCGGAGGGAGCGTTACCCTCCCGCCTTCGCTCTCTTCACCGCTTCCGTGAGCACCGGCAGGATCTCCAGCACGTCGCCCACTATCCCGTAGTCGGCAATGGCGAAGATGGGTGCTTCCTTGTCCTTGTTGATCGCGACGATCGTCTTCGCGGTGCGCATTCCCGCCATGTGCTGGATCGCGCCAGAGATCCCGCAGGCCACATAGAGCTCGGGACTCACTTGCCGCCCGGTCTGGCCGATCTGGTCGGTGTGCGGACGCCAGCCGTCGTCGGTCACGGCGCGTGTGGCGCCGACGGCGGCGTTCCCGAATGCGGCGGCGAGATCCTCCACCAGTTTGAAATTCTCCGCGGCGCGGAGCCCGCGGCCGCCGCTCACCACCACCGGCGCGTCACCCACGTCGAGCTTGGCGGTCGATGCCTGCACCATCTCCTTCACCAGCACGCGCCCCTGTGATGGATCGAGCGCCGGCGCCGCGGTCTCGACGCGCGCCCCCTTCGCATTCGGCGCCGGCGTGATCGCGCCGGGATGGAGCGTCACCACGGCGGGCGTGCTCGTGAGCCGCAGCGTGGCGATGATCTTCCCCGCGTACCCGGGATGACGCACGACGAACGCGTCGCTCTCGAGCGCGAAACTCGTGACGTCGCTCGCCATCGAGACGCCCAGCTG
This sequence comes from Gemmatimonadaceae bacterium, assembly GCA_043762555.1. Lineage (GTDB taxonomy): Bacteria > Gemmatimonadota > Gemmatimonadetes > Gemmatimonadales > Gemmatimonadaceae > DATKOH01. The sequence goes on from JAYUMO010000088.1 coordinate 9,153, forward strand.
AGCCGCGACGCGCGGCGCGAGGTCCTTCCCCTGCGCGCTCGCCGAGAGGACCGCGGCGCGATAGGAGCCGCCCTTCACGCGAGCCGTCACCGTAGCCGCAAATGCCTCGGCGTTGTACCGGTCGAGCGCCGCGTGCTCGACGACGATCACCACGTCCGCGCCGTACTTTCCGAGCTCGGCCGCGACCGACGACACCCCCGGCGCCCCCACGAGCATCGCGTGCACCTCACCGCCGCCGGTGGCGTCGGCGATCGCGCGCGCCGCGGTCACCGCCTCGAATGCCACGCGCCGCAACGCGCCGCCACGCGTCTCCGCGAAGGCGAAGACGTTCGCCACTAGAGCACCTTCGCTTCGTCGCGGAGCAACCGCACCAGCTCCGGCACCGCCGACGGCCCCTCGCCGATGATGCGCCCGGCTTTCCGCTCGGGAGGCAACTCCATCTTGGCCACGGTGAGGTGCACGGCGCCGAGTTGCGCCGGCTTCACGAGGAGCGGCTTCTTCTTCGCCACCATGATCCCCTTGAGCGCCGGATAGCGCGGCCGCGCGACCCCTTCGTCGATGGTGACCACCGCCGGCAGCGCGACCTCCACGATCTCCGCCGCGCCCTCGAGCTCGCGCCGCACCGTCACCTTGCCGCCGCCGACCTCCAGCTTCGACACCGACGTCACGCAGGGCAGGCCGAGCAGCTCCGCGGTCATCGCGCCCACGGTGCTGTGCTGTGTGTCCATCGCCATTCGACCGAAGAGGATGAGGTCGTAGGTTCCGCCCTTGAGCTCCGCCGCCAGCGCAGTCGCGATCGCGAAGCCATCGGCGGGCACGACGTCGGCCTTGAGCTGGACCGCGTGCCCAGCGCCCATGCTCATCGCTTTGCGCAGCGTCTCCTGCACGGCGTCGGGGCCGAGCGCGATGACGACCGTCTCGCCGGGACCCTGCTTCTCATTCAGCTGCAGCGCCGCCTCGACGGCGTACCCGTCGAAATCGCTCATGTCGAATTTGAGGCCGGCCTCGTCCACCGACTTGCCGTCCGCCGCGACCTTGAAGCGGGACTCCATGTCGGGGGCGCGCTTGATACAGACGGCGATCTTCATGAAACGGCTCGGAAAGGCTCGGGACTGGGGACTTGGGACTCGGGAGTTGCTGGGTGATAGGAAAAGCGGTGCAACGGCCCTTCCCCCTCTCTACTCTCTGCCGAGTCCCGAGTCCCGACGACTTACTCGAACGCATTCAGCCCCGTGATCGCCTGCCCCAGCACGAGGGAGTGAATGTCATGCGTCCCCTCGTACGTATAGACCGATTCGAGGTTGGCCATGTGCCGCATGGAGGCGTACTCGGCGAGAATGCCATTCGCCCCGAGCAGCCGGCGCGCTTCACGCGCGATGTCCGTCGCGATCGACACATTGTTCCGCTTCGCGAGCGACACCTGCTGTGGCGTGAAGGTGCCGGCGTCCTTCATCCGGCCGAGGTGCAACACCACGAGCTGCCCCTTCACGATCTCGGTGAGCATGTCCGCGAGCCGCACCTGCTGGATCTGGAAGCCGCCGATCGGCCTCCCGAACATCACGCGGTTCTTCGCGTAGCTCGTCGCCTCCTCGAAGCAGGCCATCGCCGCGCCGAGGGCGCCCCACGCGATGCCGTAGCGCGCTTGCGTCAAACACATGAGCGGACTCTTGAGCCCGTCGCTCTTCGGCAGGATCGCGTCGGCCGGCAGGTGCACATCCTGCATCACCAGCTCGCTCGTGTCCGAGGCGCGCAGCGAGAGTTTTCCCTTCTGATCCTTCGCGCTGAAGCCCTTCGTGTCCGTCGGCACGAGGAAGCCGCGAATCGACTTCTCATGTTTGTCGCCGTTCGTCTTCGCCCACACAATGGCCGCCTTCGCCTGGCTACCGTTGGTGATCCACATCTTCGCGCCGTTCAGGATCCAGGAGCCGTCCTTCTGCTCCTTCGCCATCGTGATCATCCCTGACGGGTTCGATCCGTAGTCGGGCTCGGTGAGTCCGAAGCAGCCGACCACCTCGCCGCTCGCCATCTTTGGCAGCCACGTCTTCTTCTGCGCGTCGCTGCCGAAGGCGTAGATGGGGTACATCACGAGCGCACCCTGCACGCTCGCGAAGCTCCGGATCCCGGAGTCGCCGCGCTCGAGCTCCTGCATGATCAGCCCATACGCCACGCTGTTGAGCCCCGCGCACCCGTATTCCTCTGGGAGATTCGCGCCGAGCACGCCTAGCTCGGCCATCTCGGGGATCAGCTCCTTGGGAAAGCGTCCTTCCACGTAGCACTTGCCGATGATCGGGAGTACGCGCTCGTCCACGAAGCGGCGCACGGAGTCGCGCACGGCGCGCTCCTCTTCCGACAGCACGGAGTCGATGTTGTAGAAATCTTGCATAGGCGAGGGAAGTTAGCGGTAACTCAGGATCGATTGAAGGGGCGAACTGCCGGTCTCGGCCTCGGCCTCGGCAGCGAGTGGGCGCTGGACCTGCCGAGCCTTGGCGCGGAAGCGGTGTCGATGGTCCAAGGGCATTCCATTTTCCGATTGCCACTGGTGGATCATCTCATGCAAGAGCGTGTCGACGACGGCTTGCCAGCCGTCGCGGCGCAGATGGCGGCGGCTGAGGGCGATGTGGGCGGGATCGGAGGCGGTGGCGGGGGCGTAGTGGCCGAGCCGGGAGCGCATCCGGTCGCTCAGGCGGATCGTGACCGACGAGAGGGTGGAGGCGAAGTGACGAGCATTGAGGTCGAGGTGGCTCTGCGCGAGCTTCGCGATGATCCGCGCGTCGCGTTCGCTCAAAGGCAGCGCACGCGGGGCGCGGCGAGGGCGTCGGAGGTCGGCGGGCACGGGGTGGGCGAGAATGACGCGGCGGGCGAGCGCGCGAGCGGCGCGGGTGCGCCCCTGCACCAGACGGACGATCGCCTCGTGCAGCTCGCGGGGCGCATCGAGGTAGGCGCGGTGCACGCGCAGCTCACCGTCGCGAAAGCTCACCATCACCGTTCGATTCGAAGTGAGCCGCACGCGGTGCGCGTCGCGCAGACCGATGGCGCGGAGCCGCGCCAGGAATTCATCGGCGTCGCGCGGTGCTGGCTCGAGCGCGAATTCGAGCTGGCGCAGCGACGCCGATGCACTCATCGCGCGAACCGCTGCACCGGCCCCTCCGCGAACGCCTGCGCGGAGGGGGACCAGATGCGCGTGTGCACCACGACCTCGGCCGGCGTCAAGGTGATCACGTTCACCGAGCTCGGCCGCTTGCCGCGCGAGCGGTTGCTCACCGTGCCCGCGGTGGAGATCACCGTGCCGCGCTCCGTGTGCTCCACGTAGTGAATCGCTTCTTGGTGATCGTGTCCGCAGAGCACCAAGTCCACGTGCAGATCCGCGAAGGCGTCGAGTGCGCGTCGGCTGTTCGCGAGCCCGTGACGGCGCGAGAGCTCCCCCTTGAGCGGATTGTGGTGGATCACGATGATGCGCGCATCCCCCGGCGGCGATGCGGCGAAGACCGTGCGCGCCCACTCGATCTGCGACGGCCGCAGGTCGCCGACGATGCCGATGTCGCGCGGGTTCCAGGTGAGTGTGTGCGCGCGCACGCCGTGCGCGGTATTCAGCCCCACGAGCGTCGCGCCGCTCACGTGCAGCACCGGCTCGAGATCCGGACCGATGAACGCGCGGTACGACGCGTACACCGCGCGCACCGAGCCGACGCCCAGCGGCGCACGCCACCACTTCACATCGTGGTTCCCGGGGACGATGATCACGCGCGACACCCGTGCCGCGTCGTCCAGGAAGGCGCGCCCCCGCCGCAGCTCGCGCGGCCGCGCGCGCTGGCTGATGTCGCCGCTCACCGCCACGACGTCGAAGCGCTCCCGCTGGATCATCGCCTCGATGGCGGCGATCTGCTGCGGGACCGACGGTCTCCCGAAATGCAGATCGGAGACGTGCAGGATCGAGGTCACGCCAATCGTGCGATGATCGCGTCCGCGAACTGCGAGGTGGTGGCCGTACCGTCCAGGTCGCGCGTGACGGACTTGCGCTCGCGCACCGTGCGCTCGAAGGCGGTACGGATACGCTGCGCCCGCGCGCCGTCCCCCGCGTGCTCGAGCATCAGGCACGCCGCGAGGATCAGCGCGCCGGGGTTCGCCGCGCCCCGTCCCGCGATGTCCGGCGCGGTGCCGTGCACGGCCTCGAAGATCGCCACCCGCTCGCCGATGTTCGCCCCCGGCGCGAGGCCGAGTCCGCCGACGAGCCCTGAGATCTCGTCCGACAGGATGTCGCCGAAGAGGTTCGTGGTGACGATCACATCGAACCGCTCGGGGTGCATTACGAGCAACATCGCCGCCGCGTCGATGATCCGCTCATCGAAGGCGACGCGCCCCTCGTACTCCTTCGCGATCTTCCGCCCGCTGTCCAGGAAGAGTCCCTGCGAGAGCTTGAGGATGTTCGCCTTGTGCACGAGCGTCACCTTCTTCCGCGCGTGGCGCACGGCGTACTCGAAGGCGTAGCGCACGATGCGCTCGGAGCCGATCCGCGTGACGATCGCCGACGATTCCGCCACCGCGCGATCATCATCGCCCACCTTTACGTAGTGCTCGACGCCGCTGTACAGCCCCTCGGTGTTCTCGCGCACGAGCACGATGTCCACGTTCTCGAAGCGGCCCCCGGGCTGGATCGTGTGTGACGGCCGAAGATTCGCGTAGAGATCGAAGCGGCGGCGGAGCTCGACGGTCACGCTGCGGTACCCGCCCCCCACCGGCGTCTCGAGCGGCCCCTTGAGCGCGAGCTTGGTGCGCGCGATCGACTCGAGCGTCGCATCGGGGATCGGGGAGCCATGGACGGCGAGGGCCGCCAGCCCCGCGAGCTGCCGGTCCCATTCGATCTCGGCGCCCGCCGCGCTCAGAATGCTGACGGTGGCCTCGGTGATCTCCGGGCCGATCCCGTCGCCCGGGATCAGCGTGACGGCAATGCTCATTGGGGGCGCGCCCGCGCTAGCGCGGCGCGGCGAAGAGGTTCGCGAGATGCTCGGCGAGACTCGTCAGCAGTGCCGGCGTGAACTTCTCCTCGACGTCGCTGTAGACATCGGCCATCCAGTAGGTCTTGAGACGCCGCGGGTCGATGACCGCGGCGCGGAGCGTGGCCTGACCGCCGATCCCGCCCGGCCCGCGCACGAAGCGGATCTCGATCGGGAAGAGCACGTACTCCGCCTTGTCGTTCAGCGCGAGGATCGAGCGCAACTGCCCCGCCAGCGGATCGGGAAGGTACGGCAGCACCTTGGGCGGACCCGGATAGCGGAGGAAGTCCGCCGCGAGGTGATGCGGGTCCGCCATGTAATCCTCGTTCCGCCGGTACTCCTTCGGCAGGCGGTCCGACATCACCCACGGACCCTTCAGGCCGCGGTCGGTGAGCGCGAAGGTGAGCTCGGCGTCGAAGCTCGCGAGAAACTCCGTGACGTCCGGGATCTGCGCCGCCCAGCCGAGCGAGTCGCCCTGGAGCACGTACTCCGCGGGCAGGACGATGAGCTTCCGCCCGGTCATCACCGCGAGCGGCGCGTGCCCCTCCGGAAGGGGCGCCTCTTGTTGGGCGCGCGCGGGGAGCACGAGCGCGGCGAGCGTCACGGCGATCAGCGGAAAGGACTTCACGGAACCATCCGAAAGGGCTCCGCGAAAGCTAGCGGCGCACCCTGGACGCGACAATCGGCGACCGCTCTTGTCGCCGCTCTGCCGGGCGGGCATCTTCGCGCCATGCGCCGGCTGCTCCGAGGGATCGTTTGGGTCGTGATCGCCACCCTGGGTGCGAGCGCCTTCGCGTGGCTCGCGCTCTCGCATGACGAGCCGGTGAATGCCGCCTGGCTGCTCACCGCCGCGCTCTGCACGTACGCGGTGGCCTACCGCTTCTACTCGAAGTTCATCGCCGCGAAGGTGTTCGCGCTCGACGCGACGCGCGCGACGCCGGCCGTGCGCCTCGAGAACGGGCGCGACTTCGTGCCGACGAACAAGTGGATCGTCTTCGGCCACCACTTCGCCGCGATCGCTGGGCCGGGGCCCCTCGTGGGGCCGACGCTCGCCGCGCAGTTCGGATTCCTCCCCGGCGCGATCTGGATCATCGTCGGCGTCGCCCTCGGCGGCGCGGTGCAGGACTTCGTCATCCTCTGCGGCAGCCTGCGGCGCGACGGCCGCTCCCTCGGCCAGATGGCGAAGGACGAGATCGGCCCGGTGGCCGGCTTCACCGCTCTGGTGGCGGTGCTCGGCATCATGGTCGTGCTGATGTCGGTGCTCGCGCTGGTGGTCGTGAATGCGCTCAAGCAGAGCCCGTGGGGGATCGTGACGATCGGGCTGACGATCCCGATCGCGATGCTCCTGGGCGTCTACCTGCGCTGGATCCGGCCGGGACGAGTGCTCGAGGCGACGTCGATCGGGATCGTGCTCTTGGGGGCCGCGCTGCTCGCGGGGCGCTGGGTGGCCGAGCGGCCGGACCTCGCGCCGCTCTTCACCTATGGCGGCACGACGATCGTGTTCCTCCTCATGGCCTACGGCTTCATGGCGAGCGTGCTCCCGGTTTGGTTGCTGCTCGCGCCGCGCGACTATCTGTCCGCGTTCGTGAAGATCGGCGTGGTGGTGGCGCTCGGGGCCGGCATCCTCATCGTGCTCCCTCCACTGCGGATGCCGGCCGTCACCCCCTTCATCGATGGGAGCGGGCCCGTGTTCGCGGGAAAGGTCTTTCCCTTCGCCTTCATCACGATCGCGTGCGGCGCGATCTCGGGATTCCACGCGCTCATCGCGTCGGGGACGACGCCCAAGCTCCTTGACCGCGAGACCGACGCGCGCTTGGTCGGCTACGGCGGCATGTTGATGGAATCGCTCGTGGCCATCATGGCGCTGATCGCCGCCTGCGTGCTGACGCCCGGCACGTACCTCGCCATCAACGCCCCGGCGGTGGCGCTCGGCCTTACCCCTGAGACCGCGGCGCACGCGATCGCTCAATGGGGATTCACTCTCGATCCGGCGCAGTTCCACGCGCTCACGGCGCAGATGCAGGAGCAGACGCTGCTCTCACGCACCGGCGGCGCGCCGAGCCTCGCGGTGGGGATGGCGAGCCTCTTCTCGAGCGCCCTCGGCGGGCCGGCGGCGATGGCCCTCTGGTACCACTTCGCGATCATGTTCGAGGCGCTCTTCATCCTGACGACGCTCGACGCCGGCACCCGCGTCGGACGCTTCATGCTGCAGGACCTGGGCCGCCACGTCTGGGCGCCCTTCGGGCGCGTTTCCTGGTATCCGGCGGTGGTGCTCTCCAGCGCGATCTTCGTGGCGATGTGGGGGCACTTCCTCTATCAGGGCGTGATCGATCCGCTCGGCGGGATCAACTCCCTCTGGCCGCTCTTCGGGATCTCGAATCAGCTCCTCGCGTCGGTCGCGCTGTGCGTGGGCACGACGATCATCATCAAGAGCGGCAAGGCCCGCTACGCCTGGGTCACGCTCCTGCCGCTCGCGTGGCTCGGCACGGTCACGGTGACGGCGGGCCTCCAGAAGATCTTCTCCAACGATATCCGCCTCGGTTTCCTCTCCCACGCCCGCGCCACCGCCGCCGCCGCCACGACGGCGATCTCCGGCCGACTCATCTTCAACGATCGCCTCGATGCCGTGGTCGCCCTTTTCTTCATCGCATCTTTCTTGTTGATCCTGATCAGCTCCGCGCACGAATGGTGGCTCGTACTCAGCGGCCGCAAATCGGCGGTCTCGTCGGAAGTGCCGTATCAGCCGCGCTGGGCGTTCGTGACCGAATGACCAAAGATCAAAGGCAACTGATTGCCGCGGATGACGCGGATCGGGAGCGGATCTCTCCGAGCGCATCCACGATCCGTCGTTGCCGTTCACATCTATCAAGTTTTTTGTGACAGCTCTCGCGCGACGGTACTCCGATCGCCATTCGGAACGATCCGCTCCCGATCCGCATCATCCGCGGAGATCAGTTGACCTTGGCCCAACTCGACCCACCATGACACCCCGTCAGTTCGCCACAATCTTGGCGCTGCTCGCCTCCACGTCCGCCGCCGCTCCACAGAGTGCGGACTCGTTTCCGCTCACGGTGCCGAGCATCATGAGAGGGCCCGAGGTAGTGGGGCGGGCGCCCGAGCGCGTACGATGGACCGCCGACGGGAAGTGGATCTATTTCTGGTGGGTGGAGCCGGGCACCGATTGGCGCGAGCCGCTGCACCCATATCGCGTGCGGCCCGAGGCCGGCGCCAAGCCTGACCGGGTGACGCTCGTCCACATGGACAGCGCCGGGCCGCTCCTCGCGAGCGGAGAACGCTCTCCGGACCGGAAGTGGCGCGCGGTCGAGTCGAATGGCGACATCTACCTCGTGCAGCAGCAGAGCTTTCGCGTGCGGCGGCTCACCGCGACGCTCGAGCGCGAGAGCGATCCGCATTTCGACGTGAGCGGAAAACTGGTGTTCTTCGTGCGCGACGGGAACGCGTATTCGATCGACCTCGTGGACGGTACCGAGCGCCAGCTCACCGACATCCGCACCGGCCCCGAGCCGAAGGACAAGGATGCTGATTCGGCGAAGACGCCTCAGCGCGCCGCCCTCGAGGATCAACAGAAAACGCTCCTCCAAGTGGTGCGCGACAAACTGCTCGCCGACTCCCTGACGAAGGCCGACAAGAAAACGCGCGAGTCGCTCTGGCCCAAGACGCTCTGGCTCGGCAAGGATGAGACCGTCGCGTCGATCTCGGTGTCGCCGAGCGGCCGCGTCGCGATCGTCACCACGACGATCCCGGCGGGCGACAAGGCGAAGAACACGAACGTCCCGATGTACGTCACCAAGAGCGGCTATACGGAGGAGATCCACTCCCGCGAGAAAGTGGGCGACGTGCAGGACGGCGGTCGCGTGGCGTTCATGGCGCTCCCCTCGGGGAACGCGAAGTGGCTGCACGTGATCCCGGACGACACGGTGAAGACGCCCGCCCTCGTGAACGTGGTGGAGTGGAACGACGCCGGCACGCAGGCGCTCGTGGTCGCCGTCCCCTTCGATTGGCACGCGCGCTGGATCGAGACGATCGGCGCCGACTCCGGCACGCTCACCACGGTGGACGTGCTGCGCGACACGACGTGGGTGGATGGCCCCGCGTTCGGCGAGGCGGGCTGGGTGGACGGCGGGAAGGCGATCTGGTTCGTCTCCGAGGCCGATGGCTGGGCGCACCTCTATTCCGTGGCCTCAACAGCCGACGGGAGCGATCGTCGCCAAACTCAGCTCACGAGCGGCAAGTGGGAGGTGCTCGACGTTGAGCTCTCCGATGACCGGCGGTCGTTCTATTTAACGACGAGCGAGAAGTCGCTCTTCGAGCATCATCTCTATCGCATGGCCGCCGCCGACGGGAAGGGCGGGCCGCGCGAACGGATCACGACGCTCGTCGGCTCCCACGATGCCACGATCTCACCCGACGGCCGCTCGGTGGCCGACGTCTACTCCTTCGCGAACCGCCCGCCGGAGCTCTTCGTAATGCGATCCGCCGCCGGGGCACCGGAGACTCAGCTCACCCTATCGCCCACCGCGCAGTGGCGCTCGCATCCGTGGCTGGTGCCGGAGATCGTCTGGATCACCGCGAGCGACGGCGTCAAGGTGCCGGCGCGTATCTACCGTCCGCAACAGATGAAGGCGACCCCGAACGGCGCGGCGGTGATCTTCGCGCACGGCGCCGGCTATCTGCACAACGTGCACAATTGGTGGTCCAACTACTATCGCGAGTACATGTTCAACCAGCTGCTCGCGAGCAAGGGCTACGTGGTGCTCGACGTCGACTATCGCGGCAGCGCCGGCTACGGCCGCGATTGGCGCGTGGCGATCTGGCACCACATGGGCGGACGCGATCTGCAGGACGAAGTGGACGCGTCGCGCTACCTGCAGAAGGAATTCGGGATCGATCCCGAGCGCATCGGGATGTACGGCGGCAGCTACGGCGGGTTCATGACGTTGATGGCGCTCTTTACCGCGCCGAAACAGTTCGGCGCCGGCGCCGCGCTCCGCTCGGTCACCGACTGGGCGCACTACAACCACTGGTACACCTCGCGCATCCTCGGCCTCCCGGAAGTCGACTCGGTGGCCTACCGCATCTCGTCGCCGATCTACTTTACCGAAGGGCTCGAGGATCCGCTGCTCATCGAGCACGGCATGGGGGACACCAACGTTCATTTCCAGGACGTGGTGCGGATGACGCAGCGGCTGATCGAGGAGGGGAAGACGGGGTGGGAGCTCGCGGTCTATCCGGTGGAGGACCATGGGTTCGTGCGGCCAACGTCGTGGACGGATGAGTATGCCCGGATCTTGGCGCTCTTCGAGCGGACGATCGGGAGGCCGCGATGAACGCGGGTACTCGGCGCTCGGCACTCGGCACTCGGCGCGCCGCCGTGCGGCGCGCCCTCGCCCGCGCGGCGCGCGTGGCTCGGGCGGTGATCGGAGTGCCCGACTACGAGCGCTACCTCGAGCATCGGCGGTCGCGACATCCCGATGAGCCGCTCCTGTCGCAGGAGCAATTCGCGCGCGAGGGCGAACGCGCGCGCTACGAGCGGCCGGGGGCGCGCTGCTGCTGAGCTGAGCCGGGAGCGACGAAGAAGATCCCCACCGCGGCGAGGGCGGCCAGCGCGGCGCCGAAGGCGAAGGCGGACGGGGCGCCCGCCCGGTCCCAGATGGCGCCGAAGAGCAGCGACGCGGGGAGGGCGCCGAGTCCGAGCGCGAGGTTGTACCAGCCGAAGGCGGCACCGCGACGGGCGGCCGGCACGAGATCGGCCACCAGCGCCTTCTCCACGCCCTCGGTGAGACCGAAGTACACGCCGTACACCGCGAACAAGGCCCACGCCTGCCACGCGGCTGTCGCGCGACCGAACATCAGATAGACGGCGGCATAGAGCACCCAGCCGGCGACGATGAGCGGCTTGCGTCCCACGCGATCGGAGAGCGCGCCGCCGGGGGTGCTCGACGCCGATTTCACCACGTGCAGCATCGCCCAGAGAATCGGTATCCATTCCTTCTCTACGCCAAGATCCAGGGCGCGCAGGAGCAGGAACGCGTCGGTGGAATTCCCCAGCGTGAAGAGCAGCACCACGCCCAGGAACGCCCAGAAGCGCGCGCCGAGTCCGCGCTCGAGAGGCAGCGGCGCCGCCGGCGCACTTTGGCGCGGCGTCTCGCGCACCGCGGCGACGAGCACCACCAGCGCGATCAACGCCGGGATCGCGGCGAAGAGGAAGACGCGGCGCAGCGGTACCCCCTCCCAGCGCAGTACCGCGAACGCGATCAAGGGCCCCACCACGGCGCCCGCATGATCGGCGGCACGGTGGAAGCCGAAGGCGCGTCCGCGCACCGCCGGATCCACCGAGTCCGCGATGAGCGCATCGCGCGGCGACGTGCGGATCCCCTTGCCCACGCGGTCGGCGACGCGGATCGTCGCCACCTGCGCCACGCTCTGCGCGAGCCCGATCAACGGCCGCACCAGCCCAGCGAGCGCGTAGCCGGCGATGACGAGCGGCTTTCGGCGCCTCACCCGGTCCGAGAGCCAGCCGCTCGCCAGCTTCAGCAGCGCCGCCGTCGATTCCGCCGCGCCTTCCACGACGCCCACCGCGCTCGCGGTCGCGCCGAGCACGGTGGTGAGGAAGACGGGGATCAGCGGGTAGATCATCTCGCTCGAGACGTCGGTGAAGAAGCTCACCGCCGAGAGCGCGATCACGTTGCGGCCGAGCCCGCGCGGCGCTTGAGCCGGCGCGTCTCGAGGCGGAGCTACTTCGAGATCGCCACGCCCCACGGCATGCTCCCCGCCGGAATGTGCCGGATCACGGTGAAACTCTCGGCATTCACCACCGTCACATCGTGCGACGGGCCATTGGCCGTGTAGATCCGCTTCCCATCCGCGGTCACGCCGACCCCCCAAGGCCGCTTTCCGACCGCCACCGACGCGATCACCGTGTCCCCTTTGGTGTCGATCGCGATGAGCGTACCGCCGCGCCCCGTGGTGATGTATACGCGCGCGCCATCGGGCGACATCGCCGATCCCATCGGCCTCACGTTCAAATTCTCGCCCGCGAGCGCGATCGTCTTCCTCACCTTGTGGCGCTTCGCGTCCACCACCGAGACGCTCCCGCCCACCTCGTTCGTGACGTACGCCTTCGCGCCGTCGGGGGTGAAGGCCACCGAGCGCGGCCGTTTGCCCACCGGGATCGTCGCGATCACGCGACGCGTGTCGGTGGCGATCACGGCGACGGTGCCCGTGCCCTCGCTCGTCACGTACACCACCGCGCCGTCGGGGCGCAGCGTCACGCCCTCCGGCTCGCTCCCCACCGGGATCGTGGCCACCGCGGTGCCGCTCACGACGTCGAGCACGGTGACCGCGCTCGCATCCTCATTCGACACGTAGACCGTCTTGCCATCGGCGCTCACGTCGAAACTCTCGGGATCGACGCCGCCGGGGAGCGTGCGCTTGAGCGCGCGCCGCGCGAGATCCACCAACGCGATCCCGTCGCGCGAGCGATCGGCCGGCGGCAGCGACCGCTCGTCCACGCCGGGCCCCGCCTTGGGCGAGCCGCTCACCGCGACGATGAGCGTGCTCCCGTCGGGACTCACCCGCACGCCGCGCGGCCGTCGGCCGGGCAGCACGGAGGCCACCACCGACTCCGCGCGCGTGTCGATCACCGCTACCGAGTTGCCGTCCTCGCTCGAGACGTACGCGTACGGTCCGCCGCCGAGCAGCGAGGGGCCGGAATGCGCGGCGCCGGTGGCGCTGTCCTCGGCGGAGTTTTCGCCGCCGCTGCCATTGCGGCCGCACGCCGCGCCCAATGTGGAGGCGAACGCAAGGGCGAGCGGGAACGCACGCGAGCGCGTCATGCGGCCGAGAGTCCCATCCCCCAGCGCGCGAGCGCCGTGGGATACGAGCCATAGCGGAGCAGCTCCTCGTGGAAGCCGCGCAGCGAGAACGCGGCGCCGCGCACGCGTCGTGCATCGTCACGGAGGCGGAGGATCTCGCGCCGCCCCACCGCGTAGCAGAGTTGGTACGTCGGGTACGCGCAGTAGCGCTTCGCCTCGGCATCCGCGAGCCCCGGCTCGAAGCCGGCCTCCTCCTGCAGCATCCGCGACGCTTCTTGCCAGGTCATGCCGCGCGTATGCAGCGAGATGTCGAGGAGGATGCGCAGCGCGCGCCAGAGCAGGTGGTGCGCCTGGAAGAAGCGCTGCGCCGGCTCGAGGAACCCTTCGTCGGCCATCAGCGTTTCGCAATACAGCGCCCAGCCTTCGCGCGTCGCGGGCGTGGCGAGCACGCGGCGCGCGCGGCGCTTCAATCCGTTGGCGGTGACGATGTGCAGGTGGTGGCCGGGAAAGCCCTCGTGCACCGCGGTGTTCGGCAGCTCGGCGCGGCAGTCGGAGCGCCACGGCTCGCCCTTGGGCGGCAGCGTGACGAAGAAGCTGCCGCGCTGATCGTCGTCGAAGGCGCCGGGGCCTTGATACGCGGCGTACGGCACGAGCGGCCGGAGGAACTCCGGCGTTTCGATCACCGCGAGCTCGCCGGCGGGGACCGGCACCAGCCCGCGCGCGACGGTGAACTCGCGCGCGCGGCGCATCGTGGTCTCGTATTCCGCGAGCGCTTGATCTCGCGAAGGCCGATCCTTCCGTAGCTCGGTCACCAGATCGCGCCACGAGCCGCCGGGCCGCAGCTCGCACGCGCGAAGCTCCAGCTCCGCGAGCGCTTCCGCGCGGAGGCGCTCGCCGTAGCGGTAGAGCTGGTCGGCGTCCTCCGCGAGCAGGTGCCACGTTCGCAGTTTCCGGTCGAACAACTCGCGGCCGAGCGCGAAGGTGGAGCCCGCCTTCTCCTGCATGATCACGAGCGCATCGCCGAAGGCGGTGAGGGCTTCCACCGCCTTCTCCCGCGCCTCGGAGACCGCGGCGGGATCGAGGCCGCCGCCGGCGAGCGTGGCGGCGTCCAGCGCCTGGCGCACGAGCGTCAGCCCCCCAGGCACCATCGCGCGCGCCATCTCGACGAAGCCGGCGTCCGGGCGAGTGACCACCTTCACCGCGCGCTCCAGGAACCCCGGCAGCGCCTGCACGCGAGAGAGCAGGGCTCGCGCCCGGTGCGCCTTGCCGCGCGGCTCGCGCGCGAGCAACAGGTAGAGCCCGGTGAGCGCGTGCGACAGGTGCGATCCCGGATTCCGCTCGTAGGGGCGCTCGCTCTCGAGCACGAGCAGGTCGTGCCGCACCGCCTGCAACGCGGCCGTGCGGTCGATCTCATCTTCGAGTCCGTCGGGCTCCGCTTCCTCCAGCGCGTGTTCGTAGCTGCGCAGCGCGGCCACGTGCAGGCCCACCGATTCGGCGTCCCAGCGCGCGAACTCGCCGTCGCGCTCGTGCCGTCCGTGAAAGGTGGCCTCCACCGGGTTCATCGCCCAACGGAGGTCCAGATAGCCGTCCAGCATCTGCTCGAAGGTGCTCGTCACGCGCGCACCGGCTGTCGTTGGTGCTCGGCCACGAGCGCCTTGAGCTCGTCGTCGCGCAACGTGCGATTGGTCGCTTTCGCGGCGTCCAGCAGGCGCTGGCAGAGCGAGGCGTCGCTCGCGTCGTAGCCATGCTGCTCGAGCCACCACTTCACGTTGGACAGTCCGGATACGTGCGACACTTCGATCTTCTGCGCGAGGCCGAGATCCCCCGCCGGCACGCCCGAGTAGATGCGGTCCGCGAGCCAGTCATGCCCCTTCTTGCGCGCCTTGATGATCGCCGCCGCGTGCACGCCGGTGCCGGTGCGAAAGGCGTCCTCGCCGAGCGCGGGATAGCCCGGCGGGATCGGCACGCCGAGCGCGCGGGACGCGAGCTGGGCGTACGCCGGAAGTTTGCTCAGGTCGTGCCGGTGCGCGCCGAGGAGCCGCAAGTTGATCAGGAGGAGATCCATCTCGGCGTTGCCCACGCGCTCGCCGATGCCGAGCGCCGTGGCGTGCACGCGGTCCACACCGGCCTCGATCGCCGCGAAGCAGTTCGCCAGGCCGAAGCCGCGATCGCGATGCCCGTGCCAATCGAGTTTCACCTTCTCGCCGCTCGGCGCGATGATCTCATCCTTCACGAACTTCACGAGCGCTCGGGTGCCGTCCGGGGTCGCGTGCCCCACGGTGTCGGCGAGGCAGAGGCGCCGCGCCCCCCAGCGGATCGCGTTCCCATAGAGCGCGCGCAGCGTCTCCGGCTTCGCGCGCGTGGTGTCCTCGGTGACGAACATTACCGGCAGTCCCTCGAGCACCGCGTAGGTGACTGCCGCCTCGCTGGCCCGCAGCAGGTCGTCGAGCGACCAGTCCTCGGCGTACTGGCGGATCGGCGAGGAGCCGATGAAGGTGGCGGCCTCGATGGCGATGCCGGCCGTCTGCGAGATCCGCACCACCGGCTCGACATCCGCGCGCATCGTGCGGGCGGCGCAATTGGGCGCGAGCGGCAGCTTGGACGCGACGATCTCGCGGGCGAGGGCGAGCGTGTCGGCGCTGGCGCGCGGTCCGGCGCCCGGCAGCCCAATGTCGGCCGACGCGATGCCGAGCTCCACCATCAGATGCAACAGTCGCTTCTTGTCTTCGATGCCCGGATCGGTGACCGACGGGCACTGCAGGCCATCGCGCAGTGTCTCGTCGTTCAACTCGACGCGGCAGGCGCTCCAGTCGAAGCCGCCCGGCGCGGCGTTCCAGTCGTGGATAAGGTCGCGTTCCTGCATGTCGTGGAGTGAGGGGATCAGGGCGGCGCGCGCACATGCGCCGCACTCACGCAAATGTATCGCGGTTCACGACGACCGCTACTCCTCGCGCACCTCGGCGTGATCGCCGACGCTCACCGCGCCGCGCACTCGCGACAGCACCGCGCCGTCGCCGACCATCGAATGGTGCAGCGTACAGTCGGTGAGCACCGCGCCGGCACCGATGATCGCGTCACGCACCGTCGAGCGTTCGAGCACGCTGCCGGCGCTCACCGAGACGTTCGGCCCCACCACCGCGTTGCGGAGCACGACGCCGTCTTCGAGATACACGGGGTCGATGAGCCGCGATCCCGCGGGGACCTCCGCCGGCCGGCGCGCGCGCCCCTTCTCCAGCATCACGCGATTGGTGTCGAGCAGCGTGTCGAGCTTGCCGGCGTCGTACCAGCCGGCCACGTCCACCACCTGCAGCTCCGCGCCGTGGTCGATCATGTACTGGAAGGCGTCGGTGAGGTAGTACTCGCCGTTGGTGGCGGGCCGGCGCATCACTTCGGCGATCCCCTCGTAGAGCAGCTTCCAGTTCTTGACGTAGTACAGCCCGATGTTCGCCCGCTTCGATATCGGCGTGCTCGGTTTCTCGATGATCCGGGTCATGTGGCCGGCGTCGTCGGTGACGACGACGCCGAACCGCTGATAGTCCTCCACTTCCTTCGTCCAGATGATCCCCTCGGCATCGCAGCGCCGGATGATAGAGAGGTCGGCGTCGAAGATCGTGTCCACGAAGATGATGAGCACCGGCTGGTCCACGTACGGCCGCGCCAGCGCCACGGCGCTCGCCGTCCCGTTCTGCACCACCTGCTCCACGAATTCGCTCGGGAAGCGCGCGCCGGCGCGCACGTACTGCTCCACCGTCTCCTTGAGGTGGCCGGTGATGTAGACCACCTGTTCCACGCCGCCGAGCGCCGCGAGATCGTCCAGGATGTATTCCATCACCGGCTTCCCGGCCACGCGCAGCATCGGCTTCGGGGTCACGTGCGTGTGCGGGCGGAGACGGGTCCCCTTCCCCGCGAGCGGAATGATCACCTTCACGGCGCGCTCGTGCCCTCGCGTCCGTAGCGATCCTTGAGGCGTATCACGTCGTCGAGCTCGGCGGTGCTCGCTTCGAGTACGTCGCAGTCGGTGACCGCTTCCATGTAGTGGATGGTGCCCGGCGTGATGCGGAAGGCGTCCCCTTCGCGCAGCTGCATGTCGCGCATCTCCTCGCCCGTTTTCACCCAATACTTGAGGGTGCCGCTGAGGAGATAGACCGTCTCGTCCTTGCGCTCGTGATACTGCACCGAGAGCGCCTGCCCCGCGGTGATGTGCAGGATCTTGCCGACGTAGCGGTCGGTGCGGGCCCAGATGATCTCGTAGCCCCACGGCTTGGGAACGCGCGTGACTTCGGCCGGTCCGCTCAAGTGCGCTGCTCCGGAGAGGCGTGGCGCCGCGCGCCCCGTACGCGCGGCCTCTCACGATACCGCAAACCGCGGCCGTGGGGCAGGGCTTTCGGCTCGATCACCAGAGATCGCCCACGGTGAAGGTCCAGCGCAGCTTCACGGGCTCCGCGCTCGCCGCCGAGCCGGGCGCGAGCGACGGCTCGTTCATCCAGACGGGCAGGTCGATGCGCAGCACATAGGCGCGGTCGTAGAGCGCGCCGTGCAGGATGGCGCTCGCCCCCGCGTCGCCGAACCACTGCGCGGGATTCGGCAGCGCGCCGGCGAGCGACGCATAGGCGCCGTCGGCGAAGAGCGCCGCCTGCACGCGCGGCAGCAGCGACGCTGCGCGCGGCGCGTTCACCGTCCAGGTCAGCTGCGTGTTCACCGCGCCGACGCTCTGCACGCGAGTGTAGAGGGAATAGCCGCGCAGCCCCGCGCCGCCGAGCGGCACGTAGTGCACGTCGGGGAGGACGAGGATCGCATCGCTGCCGCGGAGGAAGTTGTTCTCGAAGGTCTGCGTGGCATCGAGCGACGAGAGGCCGATCGACCGCTGCGCCGGTGCGGTGCTGGACACCCCGCCAAAACCACGGAGCATGAGCGCCAGCCGGCCCTGCGCCGCGAGCGGGAGCGTGGTCCCTCCTTCGAGCTCCGCGCGTCCGAAATTCCCCTCGAGCGCGACGCCGGTGCGCGGGAAGATCAGCCCACCGTCCAAGAAGAAGCGCGCGAACGCTTGAGCGGGGCCACGCGAGCGCCATTTCCATTCGATGCTCACATCCCCCACGGTCGCGTTGTTCCAGCGCGCCGTGTCCTGCCAGCTGCGGTCGTAGGGCGCCGTCACGTTCAGCGCGAAGGTGATCGTGTCGCGCGGTCCGTTCGCGAAGCGGAATGGACTCTCATCCCACGTCCGGCGAAGCTCGAAACGGAAGGTGCCGTCCACCATCCACGCGCCGGTGCGGAGCCCGATCACGGGGCGCGCCGCGCCGGCGAGGCGCGGGTTCTCCACGGCGAGCCAGCCCTGCAGCTGCGGCAGCGTGCTCGACGTCGGCCCACGCACCGCCACTACGAGACCGCCGTCCCAGAGGTCTACGAGGTTTTGGTAGTTGGAGCGCACGCGCGCGCCGACGGTGAGGCCGCCGGGGCCGGTGTACCAGAGCCGCGGCTCGATCGCCGCCACATTGCGGTAGCGATCCCACTGATCGAGGAAGGGCCACCCGAACACGATGCGCGTGGTCTCTGGCTCGTTGTCATTTCGTGCATCCCAATCGGGAGTCAGGTGCCGTGGATCGAGCTCATAGGGGCCGGGACGGGAGGGGAGCACGATCGTATCGCGCATCACTGCCAGCCCGGCGGTCGTGCCCGCCAACTCGACGTCCGCGTAGCCCATCCGGATCGGCTCAGGGTGTCGGTACTCGCCCAGCTTTCGCACGGTCGCGATGGTCCTCGAGCCGGCAGCGATCGAGTCGATGGTGACGGTCGCCGCGTAGTCCACCAGCCCGGTGTGATGCACCCACTCATCGAAGAACCACGCGAGATCGTTCCCCGACACGCGTTCCGCGCTCGCGCGCATCGCGCGCTCGTCCACGTGCCTCATCCGCCACCGCGCATAGTAGTCCTTTAGAAACGCGCGGAAGAGCGAGTCGCCGAGCACGTCGCGCAGCGCGCCGTACATCATCTCGGCGCGATCGTACACCATCGTGTTGTAGACCGTGAACTCGTTGAAGTCCTGCCCCGCGGTGCCGATCGGCTCGGCGCGGCCGGTGAGGTCGAGCGCGAAGAGATCGATCTCGTCCTGCTGCCAGGGAGGCGGCCGGAGCGCGCGCCCGCGATAGCCGGCGGGGGGCGGCGGATCGCTCGGACCGAGCCCGCGCGCGCGCTCGGGCGCGGTCGCGTTCAGCGCCCAGTGCGCCTGATACGACGTGAGTCCCTCGTCCATCCACGCGCTCCGCCACTCGTTGTTCGCGAGGATGCCGTAGCTGTAAATGTGCCCCACCTCGTGCAGCACGAGATCGTAGTGCATGAATGTGCTGCCGTAGAGCACCATCATCGGGAATTCCGTGGAGCCCGCGTCGAGGCGCAGCGCCGCCATCACCTGCGGATACGGATAGCGCCCGTAGATCGACTCCAGCCACGCCAGCGCCCGCTTCTGCTTCTCCACGATCGCGCCCTTGGCCCACGCGCTCTCGCCGCGCTGTTCGTACAGCACGTGCACCGCCACCGTGTCGCGGTACAGTCCGCCCTCGTAGCGGTAGTCGGGGCTCGCCGTCCACGCGAAATGATGGATGTCCCGCGCGTAGAAGCGCACCGCGCGCTCGCCGGCCGCGAGCGGCACCGCCGGCGCCGGTGGGAGCGCGCCGTACGCATCGCGCGGGATCGTCACCACGCCCCAGCGCTTGACGCGCTCCCACCCCGGGTCCCCTCCCACCGGCACGCCCGTGGCGCCGAGCACTTGATCGGTCGCGACGATGAGCGTGACGTCGAAGGTGCCGAACTCACCGTACAGCTCGCCGGCGGCCACGAGCGGATTCGGCTCCCAGCCGAGCCGGTCGTACACCGCTACCTTCGGGTACCACTGCGCGAAGTCGTAGTGACGGCCGCGCCTACCCTGCCGGCGATAGACGGTGGCCGATGGACGCGCGTCCCAGGCGAAGTGCACGCTCACCGAGTCTCCCGGCGCGAGCGGCCTCGGCAGTAGAAAGCGCGCGACGGTCGAATCGGGCGCGTACGGATAGCTCGGCGCCACCGGCGTGCCGTCGAAGGCCGGCAGGGCGGTGAAGCGCTCGAAGGCGGTGTTCGAATCCGCGAGATGCTGGAAGCGCACCCGCCCTTCCCGCTCGTCGGCCGCGCTCCAGCGCGAGCCGGGGCGGTACGCGTTCAGGTACTGGTGCACGTACATCTCGCGCAGCGTGTCCGGCGAGTGATTCACATAGCGGAGATCGCCGGCGGCGTGCGCCGTCTGCGCCTTCTCGTCCAGCCGGGCGACGATCCGGTAGTCCGCCCGCTGCTGCCAATAGCCGATCGTGTCCCCCGACGGCGGCGTCGTGGGAGCGACGGCCTGTTGCAGCGCGATGACGACCGGGAGGAGCAGCATGCCCACAATGTGAAGAAAGGAGAATAAAGCGGCGCCCGCTCGGTGGAGCGGGCGCCGCGGTCACTCAGCCGGAGCGTCCGCGCGACCCGCTATCGCGCCGCGCTTCCGAGCATCCGCGAGCGGAGCGTCGCGAGTCGCCGCGCCAGCGAACCATCCATCACCGTGTCGCCCATCTTCACCACCACCCCGCCCAGGATCTGCGGCCGCACGGTGAAGTGCGGCACAACCGTCAGCCCGGTGATGCGCGAGAGCTGCTTCGCGATCGACGTGCGCGCCCTCGCGTCGGGCGCGGCCACCAGCTGCACCTGCGCGTGCGCCCGGCCGGCGAGCACGTCCACGATCGTGTGGTACTCGATGGCGATCTCCGACAGCAGATGCTGGCGGCGGTGCATGATCACCGCCTTCAGGAAGGCGACGAGCTTCTTCGGGAGTCGCCGCTCGAACGCTTTCACGACGATCCGGCTCTTCTCGGCGACCGTGACCCGCGGCGATTCCAAGAACCCGCGGAGTCGCTTGTCCGAGGAGACGGCTTCCGCCACCTCATCCATCATCGTGCCCCAGCCGTCCAGCTCCTTCACCTGCTGGGCGAGGGTGACCAGGACCTCGGCGTAGTTGCGGGCGACCGTCGGCTCGCGCATCAGCCCTTCTTCGCCGGCGCGATCGAGCCGAGGAACTCGTCCACGATCTGCCGGTTCGCCGCGCTGTCCAGATTCTTCTCGATCACCTTGCCGGCGCCGCGGATCGCGAGCTCCACCGCCTCGCGCCGCAGCTCGGCGATCGCGCGGTCGCGCTCGGAGGCGATCTCGGACTTCGCGCGGTCGAGCATCGCCCGCTGCTCCGCGCTCGCTTGCTCGATCACGCCGGTGCGCACCTTCTCGCCCGCGGCGCGCCCCTCGGCGATGATCCGCTGCGCGTCATCGCGCGTGGCGGCGAGCTGGTTCTGCTGCTCGGCGAGCAGTGCCGCGGCCTCGTCGCGGTCGCGCTTGGCGGCGGCGAGGGCGTCGCTCAGCGCCTTCTCCCGCGCTTCGACGGCGCCGAGGATCTTCGGGTACGCGAACTTCGCGAGGATCGCGAAGAGCGCGACGAAGATCAGCAGCGTCCAGAACATCAGCCCCGCGTCGGGTGAGAGCAGGCTGCGCTTGGGCGCGGCCTCCTGGGCCGCGAGCGGCAGGGCGCTCAGCAAAATAAACGTGAATGTGACGGCGAGACCGGTGAGACTCGTGCGCATCGATCAGTACCGGACGAGGTGAATGCGAGAGTCCGGACCCGGGTCCGGGCTCTTGCGGGTGACTAGAATTTGTTCACGATCAGGAATGCGATGACGATCGCGAACAGGGCCGCTCCCTCGACGAGGGCCGCGAAGATCAGCCCCGCCGTCTGGATCTGCCCCGCGCGTTCCGGCTGCCGCGCCATGCCGTCGGCGACCGAACCGCCGACGCGGCCGATGCCGATGCCCGCACCGATCACGGCCACACCTGCGCCGATGCCGGCCCCCATCATCGCCCACGCCTGCGAGTATTCCTTGGTGTACGCCGCGCCCGCCTGCAGCAGCGGAAGGATCGTGTGCATGTCGTGCTCCC
>JAYUMO010000089.1:0-2666 GCA_043762555.1 Gemmatimonadaceae bacterium
TCCCTTATCCGGAAGATGCGCCTCGAATGACCACCGGCCGGGCCCGGCGTGTCACCCGATCCCCGCGAACATCGTACTATGCTTACCAAGACGACCCTCACCAGGCCCCCGCGTGAGCGCTGAGCTGCAGCAACAACTTCAGAGGACGCTCGGCGATTCCTATACGATCGAGCGCGAGCTTGGCGGCGGCGGGATGTCGCGCGTGTTCGTGGCGCGCGAGACGGCGCTCGACCGGCGGGTGGTGGTCAAGGTCCTGCCGCCGGAGCTCTCCGCGTCGGTCAGCGTCGAACGATTCCGCCGCGAGATCCAGCTCGCCGCGGGCCTGCAGCACCCCCACATCGTACCGGTGCTCACCGCCGGCATCTCCGATGGCCTGCCGTACTTCACGATGCCCTTCGTGGACGGCGAGTCGCTGCGCGCGCGGCTGGCGCGCGAACATGAGCTCCCGATCCAGGACACCGTCGCCATCCTGCGCGACGTGGCGAAGGCGCTCGCCTACGCGCATTCGCGCGGCGTCGTGCACCGCGACATCAAGCCCGACAACGTGCTGCTCTCGGGCGGGTCGGCCGTCGTCACCGATTTCGGCGTGGCGAAGGCGCTCTCCGCCTCCGCGCAGCCGGGCGGCTCCACGCTGACGTCGCTCGGCATGGCGATGGGAACGCCGGCGTACATGGCCCCCGAACAAGCCGCGGCCGACCCGGACACCGATCACCGCGCCGACATGTACGCACTGGGGGCGATGGCGTACGAAATGCTCACCGGCCGGCCGCTCTTCCCGGGCCGTTCACCGCAGCAGGTGCTCGCGGCGCACACGATGCAGACGCCGGACCCGGTGGCGCAGCACCGCCCGTCGATCCCGCCGGCGCTCGCCGCGTTGGTGATGCGCTGTCTCGAGAAGCATCCCGCCGACCGGCCGCAGAGCGCGGAGGAGCTACTGCAAGCGCTCGACGGTCTGGCGACGCCGAGCAGCGGCAGCGCCCCCGCGATGACCGCGGCCACGCGGGCGTTGCTCGCGCCGCGCGGCGGACGGATCCATTTCGGCCGCGCGCTCGCGGCCTACGTCGTGGCGAGCGTGATCGTCGTCGCGTTCGCCGCGCTCCTCGTGCAGACGCTCGGCGTGCCCGACTGGGTGCTGCCCGGCGCGGCGATCGTGATGGCGATGGGGCTGCCGATGGTGCTCGTCACCGGATTGGTGCAGCGCCGCGCCGCCGCGGGCACGGTGCCGGCCGGGCTCACCGCCGCGCCGCGCCTCTTCACCTGGCGGCGCACGATGATCGGCGGCGTGACCGCGCTCGGCGCGTTCGGCGTCCTCATTCTCGCCTGGCTCGTGACGCGGGCGCTCGGGATCGGGCCCGCGGGCTCGCTCGTGGCGGCGGGCGTGCTCAAGGACCGCGAGTCGATCCTGATCGATGATTTCCGGAGCCCGCCGAGCGACACGCTCCTCGGGCCGGTGGTGACGTCGGCCTTCCGCACCGACCTCGGGCAGTCGCAGGTGGTGAGCGTCGTGCAGCCGACGCGCGTGAACGGTGTGCTGCGGCGCATGCAGCGGCCGGCGACGTCGCGACTGGACCTCGCGCTGGCCCGCGAGGTCGCGGTGCGCGACGGCATCAAGGCGGTGCTCGACGGCGACGTGAGCGCCGTGGGCCCCAGCTTCGTGCTCTCGGTGCGCCTGGTGTCCGCGGATTCGGGCAGCGAGCTCGCCGCCTTCCGCGAGACCGCGGATGACGCGAAGGGCGTCATCCCCGCGGTGGACCGGCTGTCGAAGAAGCTGCGCGCCAAGATCGGCGAATCGCTGCGGACGGTGCGCGACTCGAAGCCACTCGAGCAGGTGACCACGGCGTCGCTCGACGCGCTGCGCAAGTACGCGCAGGCGGAGCACGCGATCATGGTCGAAGGGGACAACATCAAGGGTGCGGCGCTGCTGCAGGAGGCGATCGCGCTCGACACGGCGTTCGCAATGGCGTACCGAAAGCTGGGTGTCGTGCTCGGGAACACCGGCGCGCCGCCGGCGCAGCGCGTGGCCGCGCTCGAGAAGGCGTACGAGCACCGGGACCGCCTCACCGAGGTCGAGCGGTACATGACCCTCGGCACGTACTATATGAGCGGACCCGCGCACGATCCCGCGGCGGCGCTCGCCGCGTACGACGCGCTGCTCGACATCCAGCCCGACAATTCCGCCGCCCTCAATAACGCGTCGCTGATCCTGGCCGAGCAGGGGAATTTCGCCAAAGCGGCAGAGTACGACCGGCGTGCGATCGCGGCGGACTCGATGAACTCGGTCGCATACGGGAATCTCGCCTACGCGCTCTATGAGACCGGCCAGCAGCCGGCGGCGGTCCGCACGCTCGCGCTGCTCTCGGCGAAAATGCCCGGGAATCCATCCGCCGAACTGACGCTGGGCTCCTTCTACCTCGCGGACGGCAACTACGATTCCGTGGTCGCGATCGTGACCCGCCTCCGGCTGGCGCGCCGCGGTGATCTGGCCCTTCAGGAGGGGGCGGAGACCGTGTTGGAGTTGATCGCGCGTGCGCGCGGCCAGCTCGCGGAAGCGACCCGCCACACCGACGCCGCGACCGAGATCAATCGCCAGCGCGGTTTCGCGAGCGCGGAGCTGGGGCGAGAAATGTCGTTGGTGCTCTACGACGCATGGTATCGCGGCCAGCGTC
>JAYUMO010000090.1:0-5741 GCA_043762555.1 Gemmatimonadaceae bacterium
ATGGTGCTGCTCGCGGGCGTGTTCCTTGGCGCCATTATCGTGGTCACCGGATCGCTCTGGGCGGCGTGGATGGCGCACTTCGCCTGGAATTTCGCCATCCTCGGCGTTCTGCACGCGCCGGTGAGCGGCGTGGTGCTTCCCGCACCCGGCTACACGATCGTTGACGCCGGGCCGGCGTGGGCGACGGGCGGCGCGTGGGGCCCCGAGGGGGGCGCCGCCGCGGCGCTCGGGATGTGCGCTGGGCTCGGGGTGCTCTACGCCTGGCATCGTCGCGGCGCGCGGCCGGCGCTCGCCGAGCTCGCCCATGGCTGAGCACATCGCCGTCATCGGCGCCGGCCAGATGGGGAGCGGGATCGCGCACGTGTGCGCCGCATCCGGCTTCGACGTCACGATGATCGACGTCGCCCCCAACGCATTGGCGAAGGGGCGCGCGACGATCGAGAAGAATCTCGCGCGGCAGGTACAGAAGGGCACGCTCACCGAGGACGCGCGCGGCGCGGCGCTCGGCCGGCTCACGCAGTCCGGATCGCTGGAAGCCGCCGCGAAGGCGAACGTCGTGATCGAAGCCGCCTCCGAGAACGCCGAGCTCAAGTTCAAGCTCTTCGCCGAGCTCGACCGGCTCACGCCGGCGGACGCGATCCTCGCGACCAACACCAGCTCCATCCCGATCACCGAGATCGCCGCGCGCACCAAGCGCCCGGCGCAGGTGATCGGGATGCACTTCATGAATCCGGTGCCGCTGATGCAGCTGGTGGAGGTCATTCGCGGCCTCGCCACCAGCGACGCGGTGGCCGCGCGCGTGCTCGATCTCTCGAAGCGGCTCGGCAAGACGGCGGTGGAGGTGAACGATTACCCCGGCTTCGTCTCGAATCGCGTGCTGATGCCGATGATCAACGAGGCGGTGTTCTGCCTCATGGAAGGCGTCGGCAGCGCGGAGGCGATCGACACGGTGATGACGCTCGGGATGAATCATCCGATGGGCCCGCTCGCGCTGGCAGATCTGATCGGACTCGACAGCTGCGTGGCGATCCTCGAGGTGCTGCACCACGGCCTCGGCGATCCCAAGTACCGGGCGTGTCCGCTCCTGAAGAAATACGTGGCCGCCGGCTGGCTCGGGCGAAAGTCGGGGCGCGGCTTTTTCCTGTACGGGACGTAAGCGATGTCCTGGGCGCTCATCCCCCTCACCGAGCAGCAGCGCGAGATCCAGCGCCTCGCGGCGGATTTCGCGCGCACCGAGATCGGCCCCTACGCGGCGCAATGGGATCGCGACGCGCACTTCGAGCGAAAGGTGGTGGACGAGATGGGCCGGCTCGGCTTCCTCGGGATGATGCTCCCCGAAGCCTACGACGGCCTCGGGCTCGACACCTGCACGTACCTCGTGGCGCTCGAGGAGATCGCGGCCGTGGATGCGAGCGCGGCGGTCGCGATGAGCGTGCACAACTCCCTCCCCACGCAGATGATCCTGCGATGGGGCAGTGAGGCACAGAAGGAGAAATTCTTGCGCCCGATGGCGCGCGGCGAATGGTTGGGCGCCTTCGCGCTCTCGGAGACGGAGGCGGGCTCCGACGCCGCCGCGATGCGCGCCCACGCGACGCGCGACGGCGATTGCTGGGTGCTCAACGGCACCAAGGCATGGGTGACGAATGGGAACACGGCCGATGTGATCGTCGCGATGGTGCGCACCGACGCCCCGGGGCGCCGGCGCGGCGCGCGCGGGGTGAGCGCCTTCCTGATCACCCCCGACCTCCCCGGTTTCCAGGTGGGGAAGAAGGAAGACAAGATGGGGCTCCGCGCGTCGCCGACGGTGCAGATCGTCTTCGACAACCTGCGCGTGCCCGCCGCCAATCTGCTCGGCGAAGAGGGGATGGGCTTCGTCTACTCCATGCAATCGCTCGACAACGGCCGGCTCGGGATCGCCGCGCAGGCGATCGGGATCGCGCGCGCGGCGCTCGAGCATTCGGTGCGCTACGCGAGCGAGCGCCGGCAGTTCGGAAAGGCGATCAAGGAATTCCAGGGCATCCAGTTCAAGCTCGCCGACATGGCGACGCGTGTGGCCGCGGCGCGCGCCCTGCTGCACATGGCCGCGGCGGCGAAGGATCGCGGCAGCACGATCACGCAGTTCAGCAGCATGAGCAAGCTCATCGCCAGTGAGACCGCGATGTTCGCGACCACCGAGGCGATCCAGATCTTCGGCGGCTACGGCTACATCAGCGAGTACCCGGTGGAAAAGCTCTTCCGCGACGCGAAGGTCACCGAGATCTACGAAGGCACGTCCGAGATCCAACGCATCGTCATCGCTCGCGAGCTCTACGCGCACAGCTGACCCCTGACACCCCATTCCTACGACCATGGTCTCGTCCCTTTTCGACCGTCTCGCCGAGATGGGCCACGAGCAGATCGTCCTCTGCTCCGAGCCCTCCGCCGGCTACCGCGGCATCATCGCCATCCACAGCACGGTGCTCGGCCCGGCCCTCGGGGGCACGCGCTTCTGGAGCTACGCGAGCGATGAGGAGGCGATCGTCGACGCGCTGCGGCTGGCCCGCGGCATGACGTACAAGAACGCCGTGGCGGGGCTCAATCTGGGCGGCGGCAAATCCGTGATCTTCGGCGACAACAAGACCAAGAATCGCGAGATGATCTTCCGCGCGCACGGCCGCTTCGTCGAAGGCCTCGGTGGCCGCTACGTGACCGCCGAGGACGTGGGCACGAGCACCAGCGACATGGACTTCGTGCACATGGAAACGGAATACGTCACCGGGCTCGCGGGCCGCTCGGGCGATCCGTCGCCGGTCACGGCGCACGGTGTGTTCCGCGCGGTGCAAGCCTCGGCGCAGGTGCGATGGAATTCGGATGACCTCAAGGGGAAGACCGTCGCGCTGCAGGGCTGCGGCCACGTCGGCTACTTTCTCGCGAAGGAGTGCCATGAGGCCGGCGCGAACTTGATCGTCAGCGACATCGACGCCGAGCGCGTGAAGCGCGTGGTGCACGAGTTCAAGGCGAAGGCGGTGGGGCCGGAGGAGATCTACGGCGTGAAGGCGGACATCTTCGCCCCCTGCGCGCTCGGCGCCATCCTGAACGACAAGACGATCCCGCAGTTGAAAGTGGAGATCGTCGCCGGCGCCGCGAACAACCAGCTGCTCGAGGAACGCCACGGCGACGCGCTCGAGGCGCGCCAGATCCTCTACGCGCCGGATTATGTCGCGAATGCGGGGGGCGTGATCAACGTCTACGGCGAGATCGCCAACTGGGACCCGCAGCGCTCGCTGCGCAAGGCCGACGAGATCTACGCCACGACGCTCGGCGTCTATGAAGTGGCGAAGACGGACGGGATCCCCACCTATCGCGCCGCCGACCGGCTCGCGGAACGGCGCGTGAAAGCGGTGGGGGCGCTCGTGCGCACCTGGCCGCAGTGGCCGAATCGGTGACGCCCAAGAAGGAGGTCATCCCGATCGCGAGCGATCACGCGGGCTTCGAACTGAAGCAGGAGCTCGCGAAGACGCTCCAGGAGCTGGGGTACGAGGTGCGGGACCTCGGCACCACCAGCGAGCAGAGCACCGACTATCCCGACTTCGCGCATCCGCTCGCGCGCGAGGTGTCGAGCGGCGAAGTGCAGCGCGGCGTGCTCCTCTGCGGCACCGGGCTCGGGATGAGCTACGTGGCGAATCGCTATCCGCACGTGCGGGCCGCCGTCGCGTGGACGCCCGAGATCGCGGCGCTCGCGCGAAAGCACAATGACGCGAACGTGCTGGTGCTCCCGGCGCGCTACGTCTCGAGCGCGGAGGGGAAGGCGATCCTCAAGACCTGGCTCGACACGCCCTTCGAGGGCGGCCGGCACGAGCGGCGTGTGGAGAAGATCGAGCGCACCTCCGGCACCGATTGATGGATTGGACCGGCTGGGACCGCTGTCCGCCCGGCCCGGCGCTCCGCGCCGCGGACCCGGATATCGCGCGCGCGATCGAGCTGGAGACGCTTCGGCAGAACGAGGGACTGGAGCTCATCGCGAGCGAGAACTGCGTGTCGCCGGCGGTGCTCGAAGCGATGGGCTCGCCGCTCACGAACAAGTACGCCGAGGGGCTCCCCGGCCGCCGCTACTACGGCGGCTGCGAAGTGGTGGACGTCGTGGAGGAGCTCGCGATCGCGCGCGCCAAGGAGCTCTTCGGCGCCGACCACGCGAACGTGCAACCGCATTCCGGCGCGCAGGCCAACGCCGCCGTCTATTTCCATTTCCTGAAGCCGGGCGAGACGGTGATGGGGCTCGACCTCTCGCAGGGCGGACACCTCACGCACGGGTCGCCGGTGAATTTCTCCGGCATCCTGTATCACGCCGTGCACTACGGGGTGAACGACGAGGGGGTGATCGACTACGATCGGGTGCGCAGCGTGGCGCGCGCCGAGCGGCCGAAGATGATCATCGCCGGCGCGAGCGCCTACGCGCGCACGATCAACTTCGAGACATTCGCGTCGATCGCGAAGGATGTGGGGGCCGTGATGATGGTGGACATGGCGCACATCGCCGGACTCGTGGCGTCGGAGCTCCATCCGTCGCCGGTGCCGCACGCGGACGCCGTCACCAGCACCACGCACAAGACGCTGCGCGGCCCGCGCGGCGGGCTCGTCCTTTGCCGCGCCGAGCACGCGAAGGGGATCGACAAGGCGGTGTTCCCGGGGCTGCAGGGCGGGCCGTTGATGCACGTGATCGCCGCAAAAGCGGTGGCCTTCCGCGAGGCGCGCACGCCGGCGTTCCGCGAGTACTGCGCCCAGGTGATCCGCAACGCGCGCGCGCTCGCGCTGGCGCTTGGCGAGCGCGGATTCCACATCGTGTCGGGCGGCACCGACACGCATCTCATGCTCGTGGACCTGCGCAGCAAGGGGCTCACCGGGAAGGCCGCCGAGCAGGCCCTCGATGCGGCGGCGATCACCGTGAACAAGAATACCGTGCCCCGCGAGACCCAGTCGCCCTTCGTCACCTCCGGCATCCGGCTCGGCACGCCCGCCGTCACCACCCGCGGCATGCGGGAGGGGGAGATGACGCGGATCGCGGCGCTCATCGACCGCGCGCTCGCGAAAGGCGTGGACGGCGACGCCCTCGCCCGCGTGCGGGCCGAGGTGCGCGAGCTGGCGCAGGCCTTCCCCCTCTATCCGCCGCCCGCGGAAGGGGCGACGGGCGAGCGGGCGTTGTGATTCAGCGGGCCCGTCGTCATCTTAGCGCCGGTGGCGCCGCCACATCGGCCGGATCCACCGAACGACGCGTTACGCCGGAGGAGACCGCGTGACCGAGCTCTGCTTCCGCGATGGCATCATGGACCGCATTCGCGTGCGCGAACCGCGCTATCGCGAGGGCGCGTACCTCTTCGTGCTCGCGGCGCTGGAGTACTCGCAGACCCGGCTCACCGAGCGGCGGCACATCTCGGGGGGCGAGCTGAGCGAAGCGGTGCGCGAGCTCGCGCTGGCCCGTTTCGGGGTGACGGCCCGCCTCGTGCTCGAGTACTGGGGGGTGCGATCCACCAGCGACATCGGCGAGATCGTGTTCACGCTCGTGGATCTCGGGCTGCTCATCAGTCAGCCGACGGACACCCGCGAGGAGTTCATCGGGTTGTTCGACTTCGACCGGGCGTTCGAGCGCGAGTACCCCTGGAGCGCCGCGACGCTCGTGTAGCGATGGAGGCGCGCGTGAGCGGCGACGCGCGCGCCGGCGCGCGAGCCACCGCCGTCCGCGTCACGACGGCGCGCGAGGCCGCGGC
>JAYUMO010000091.1:0-1737 GCA_043762555.1 Gemmatimonadaceae bacterium
ACGGACAGCAGGTTGAGCGCAAGCGCCTTGACCGGCACCAGCACCGACTTGAATCCGATCATGAGGGCAAGGAAGGTGCCGGCGAGCACCAGACCGACGACACGCCATGCCCGCGCGTCGATGGCCGCCACGTAGTCGGCGTTGAAGGCGGCCATGCCGCCCACCTGCGCGCTCGCGCCGGCGACACCGCTGACTGCGGCCACGTCGAGCCGGCGGATGTCGCGCGCGAGGTCGGTGAGCGCACCGAAGTCCACGCTGTCGCGCGGAATGAGTTCAATGGTTGCGAGCCGCTCGTCGGCACTGACGAGGAGCGCTCGAACGCTGGGCGGCAGCCGACCAACAGGTCCGGCGGTCGCGAGCGAGCTGGCGCGCGCCACTCGATGATCCAGGGCGAGTCTGTCGGTGAGTTGGCGGATCGCATCGAGCCCGCGCGCGGACGTGGCTGGCACGTCGGCCGGAAGGGCGAGGATCACGCGCATGGAGTTCACCAGGCCGCCGCGCCCGATCGCGGCGAGGTCATCCATGGCCCGCGCCGACTCCATGCTGGCGGGGAGCCACTGCCCGCGCGGGACTTCGGGATTGAGCCGGCGCGCTTGCCACGCGAGGGCGACGAGCGGTGTTGCGCTCACCACGAGCACCAGCCACGGATGCCGCACCACCAACCGGCCCCAGGCGCGCCACCGTGCGCCGTGAGCGTCGCGGCCGCGCGCGGAAGCGGTGCGCCGCGCGATGCTTCCCCAGTCCAGACGCGGTCCGAGGAGCGCGAGAAGGGCGGGGAGGAGTGTTGTCGCCATGAGCACCGAGAGCGCCACGACGATGATGCCACCCACGCCGGTGCTCTGGAGCTCGTTGAGCGGCACGAGGAGGAGCGCGGCGAAGCCAATCATCACGGCGACACCCGAGAGCGCAATAGTGTGGCCGCCGTGAGCCCCCGCTTCCACGGCTGCCGCGTGCGGGTCGAGGCCGCCCGCGCGCGCCTCGCGATAGCGGCTGACGGTGAGCAACGCGTAGTCGATCCCGACGCCGAGTCCGATCATCGACACGGTGCTCTGCAGCAGTATCGAGAGCGGCCACACGGCGTTGATGAGGACGGCCAGTCCAAGCGCGCAGCTGATCGCGATCGCGCCAGCGCCGAGCGGAAGGAGCGCCGCCGCGAGCGCACCGAAGGCGAGCAGCAGGAGAAGAAACGTCAGCGGAAAGACGCGTGTTTCCGCCTTCGCCACTTCATCGGTGCTGGTGCGGCGAAGGTCGTAGTTGATCAGCACCTCGCCGGTCCAGCGGACGGAGACGGAGGGGTAGCGCGCCCGGAGCGCGCGTGCAGCGCCGGCGCTCGCGAGGCGGAGTGTCGGTACCATCGCATCGAGTCGATTGTCCGACGGCGCCAGCCCCACGAGCACAATCGCACCGCGTCCACCGCGCCCGAGCAGCATGGTGTCTGCGACATCGCGAAATGACAGTGTGCCGCTTACACCGGGAAGCGCCATCACGCGGCGAACGAGCGTGTCGAGCACGGCGGCCCCGCCGTCGGTGGCCGGCGAGGGAACGCCCGTAGCCACGAGCAGCGCATTGCGCGCGAAGGGCGACCCGAACCGCTCGGCAAGCGCGCGCTCGACCGCAACTGCCTCGCTTCCGCGCACACGCGCGACGGCATCGAGCGCCCGCTCGGCGCGCCGGGCCGGAACCGCGAGCGCCGCCGTGAGCGCGAGCCACGATAGCAGCACTGCCAACCGATGCCGG
>JAYUMO010000092.1:0-4674 GCA_043762555.1 Gemmatimonadaceae bacterium
ACGACATCATCCCCCTCGCGAAGATGGCGGCGAAGTCGCTCACGCAGCCGGAGCGCATTGTGCGCAGCGTGTGCCCCTACTGCGCCGTGGGCTGCCAGATCGATCTCGAGACGCGCGGGGACGACATCCAGCGCGTGCGCAGCCCGTGGATCGAGGAGGCGACGCCGAACCTCGGCTCCACCTGCGTGAAGGGGCGCTTCGGCTTCGATTTCGCGATGCATCGCGACCGGCTCAGCGTGCCGCTCATCCGCCGGGGGTGGGTGCGGCGCGGCGCGGAGTGGGCGTGGGCGCCGGAGGCCGCGCAGACCGAGCGCTGGAAGCGGCGCGGCGGCCCGTGGATGGACGTCGAGCACGAGAGCCAAACGCGGAAGAAGCGCCCAAAGTTCAATCCGCTCCGCTCCCTGCCGCTGATCGATGCGCCGCTCGGCGATCCACGGGATCGCGTGTCGACGCCCGCCGATTGGTACGCCCCCTTCCGCGAAGCGACGTGGGAGGAGGCGATGGACCTCACCGCGTCGCAGCTGCTCCGCCTGCGCGACACGCGCGGGCCGGAGAGCCTCGCGGTGTTCTCGAGCGCGAAGTGCACCAACGAGGAAAACTACCTGCTGCAGCGCCTGACGCGCGGCGCGCTCTGGACGAACAACATCGACCATTGCACGCGGCTCTGCCATTCGAGCTCGGTGAGCGCCATGCTGCGCTCGATGCAGACGAGCGCGGCGTCGGGGTCGATGCGCGAGGTGGAGACGGAGGCGGACGTCATCTTCATCCTCGGCGCGAACACCACCGAGTCGCACCCGGTGTTCGGCGCGGCGATCAAACGCGCGCAGCGGCGCGGCGCGACGCTGATCGTCGCCGACCCGCGGCGGATCGAGCTCGCGGCGCGCGCCGACATCCATCTGCAACCGATGCCGGGCACGGACGTGCCGCTCCTGAACGCGATGCTCAACCACGTGCTCGCGCTCGGACTCGAGGACCGCGCCTTCATCGCGGCGCGCACGCACGACTTCGACCAGGTGCGCGCGGCGGTACAGCCGTACACCCCCGAAATGGCGGAGACGATCACCGGCGTGCCGGCGGCGCTGATTCGCGCGGCGGCGGAGCGCTACGCGCGCGGACCCCGCTCGTCGACGCTCTGGGCGATGGGCCTGACGCAGCACCACACGGGCACGGACATCGTCACCTCGCTGCTCAACCTGCTGCTCGCGTGCGGCATGATCGGGCGCTGGGGCGCGGCGATGATCCCGATCCGCGGGCAGAATAACGTGCAGGGCGCGAGCGACGTGGGCGCGATCCCGATGTTCTACACGGACTACCAGTCGGTGGCCGATCCCACCGTGCGCCGCGTGGTCGCCGACGCGTGGCGGCTGCCCGAATCGCGGCTCTCCCTCGCGCCGGGGCTCAAGGTGACGGAGATCGTGAAGGCCGGGAGCCCGGTGCGCGGGATGTTCATCATGGGGGAGAACCCGGTGCTCTCCGACCCGGACCTCTCGCACGCCGAGGAGTGGTTCCGTGGCCTGGAGTTCCTCGCGGTGCAGGATCTCTTCCTCACCGAGACCGCCCGCTACGCCGACGTGGTGCTCCCCGGCGCGAGCTTCGCCGAGAAGACGGGGACCTACGTGAACACGGAGCGGCGGATCCAGCTGGCGCACCAGGCGATCCCGCCGCGCGGTCAATCGCGGGGCGACCTCGAGATCCTGATCGAGCTCTCGACGCGGCTCGGTCTCCCGACCCCGTTCACGGACTCGGCCGAGGTGATGGACGAGATCGCGCGCGTCACCCCCTCCTGGCGGGGCGTGTCGCACGCGCGGCTCGAGGGCCCGGGGCTGCAATACCCCGTGGAGACGGCGACGCACCCCGGTACGCCATTCCTCTTCGACACGGACTTCCCCACTGCGGACGGGCTCGCGACCTTCGTGCCGGTGGAGTTCCTCCCGGCGGCGGAGCTGCCCGATGCCGAGTACCCCTTCCTGCTCAACACCGGGCGGCAGATCTACCATTGGCATACGGGCACGATGACGCGGCGTTCCACCGGCCTCGACGCGAGGGAGCCGGTGCCCACCGTGGAGCTGTCGCCCGCCGATGCACTCGAGCTTGGGCTCGCGGACGGCGATGCGGTGCGCATCGCGTCGCGGCGCGGCGCGATCGAGATCGCGGTGCGTATCTCGCCGCGCGTCGCGCACCGGCAGGTGTTCATCCCGATACACTACCGCGAGGCGGCGGTCAACCTGCTCACGAACGCGGCGCTCGACCCCTACGCCGGGATCCCGGAATTCAAGGTGTGCGCCGTGCGCATCGAAGCGGCCGAGCGCGGCGCGGCGCGCGCCGGCGCGAGCGGTGCGGCTCTCCACAGCTGACCTCGACCACAACACACGACATGCGAGCGCTCGTAAAGGAGCGGGCGGCGCCCGGCTTCGTGCTGAAGCAGGTGAGCGAGCCGACGATGCGCGACGATGAGGTGCTGATCCGCGTGCGCCGCGCCGGCGTCTGCGGCACCGACGTGCACATCTACGAGTGGGACGACTGGGCGCGCGGGCGCTGCCGTCCGCCCTTCGTGGTCGGCCACGAGTTCGCGGGCGACGTGCTGCGCGTGGGCCCGCTCGTGCGCAACGTCCGCCCCGGCGATCGCGTGACGGCCGAGGGGCACCTCGTGGACGGCACGTGCCTGCTCTGCCGCACCGGCAACGCGCACGCGTGTCCGCACACGCAGGTGATCGGCGTGGACCGGGACGGCTGCTTCGCGGAATCGATCGCGATGCCGGCGACGAACGTGTGGCCCCTCGATCCCGACGTCTCCTACGATCTGGGCGGCATCCACGATCCGATGGGGAACGCCTTCCACGCCGCCCTCACGGCGGAGATCCCCGGCGCGACGGTGCTGATCACGGGTTGCGGGCCGATCGGGATCTTTGCGGTGGGGATCTGCGAGGCCGCCGGCGCGGCGCGGGTGATCGCGAGCGATGTGAACGACACGCGGCTCGCGCTCGCCAAGCGGATGGGAGCGCACGACGTCGTGCATCCGGGCGAGGCGGAGGCGGCGGTGCGCCGCGCCACCGACGGCCTGGGCGTGGACGTGGTGCTCGAGATGTCCGGCGTGCCGGCGGCGATCCACCAGGCGTTCCAACTCGTGCGCCCCGCCGGCCGGGTGCAGATGCTGGGCGTGCCGGCCAAGCCGATGGAATTCGATTTCGCCACCGAGCTGGTGTTCAAGGGGGTGACCGTGTACGGCGTGACCGGACGGCGGATGTACGACACCTGGCATCAGATGTCGCGCTTCCTCCGCTCGGGGAAGTTCGATCCCACGCCGGTGATCACGCATCGCTTCCCGCTCGAGCGCTTCGATGAGGCGATCGCGGCGATCAAGACCGGCGCCGCGGGCAAGGTCATCTTCGACATCGCGTGAGGCCACGATGAACACGAACTTCACGCGCGAGCTGCGCGGCGCGCTCGACCAGTTCCGGAAGGACCACGTGTACAAGCGGCTCAATTTCCTGGTGTCGCCGCAGTCGGCGCGCGTTCAAATGGAAGGGCGCGGCGACGTTCTAATCCTCTCGAGCAACAACTATCTGGGGCTCTGCGACGAGCCGAGCGTGGTCCAGGCGGGCAAGGACGCGCTCGACCGCTACGGCGCGGGTACGGGGAGCGTGCGCTTCATCTGCGGCACCTTCACCGTGCACCGGGAGCTCGAGGCGGCGCTGGCGCGCTTCGTGGGAGCCGAGAGCGCGCTCAGCTACGTGTCGGCGTGGAACGCGAACGAGGGATTCACCGCGACCGTCGTGGAGGAGAACGATGTCGTCGTCTCCGACGCGCTGAACCACGCGTCGATCATCGACTCGGTGCGCCTGGCGAAGGCGATCACGAAGTGCACCACCGCGGTGTACAGGCACTCGGATCTCGACGACCTGCGCGCCAAGCTCGTCGAGGCCAAGGGCGCCCGCCGGCGGATCATCTGGACCGACGGGATCTTCTCGATGGAGGGCGACATCGCGCGGCTCCCCGAGCTGTTGCAGCTGGCGCGCGAGCACGACGCGATTCTCGTGGTGGACGATTCGCACGCGAGCGGAGTGCTCGGCGCCACGGGGCGCGGCACCGCCGAGCACTTCGGCGTGCTCGGCGAGGTGGACGTCATCACATCCACGCTGGGGAAGGCGCTCGGCGGCGCGGCGGGGGGATTCACCGCCGGCTCGGCGGCGCTCACCGACTATCTGACGCAGCGCTCGCGCCCGCAACTCTTTTCGAACGCGCTCCCGCCGACGGTGGCGGCGAGCTCGCTCGAGGCCGTGCGCGTGATCGAGCGCCACCCGGAGCGCGTGACGCGGCTGCACGAGAACGCGCGCTACTTCCGCGCCGCGATCACCGAGGCCGGGCTCAAGCCGCTCGCCGGGGAGACGCCGATCGTCCCGATCATCGTCGGCGAGACCTCGCTCGCCATCAAGATCAGCGAGCTGATGCTGGACGAAGGGGTGTTCGTGACCGGCTTCGGCTATCCGGTGGTGCCGCAGGGGCACGCGCGCATCCGCTGCCAGCTGTCGGCCTCGCACGGCAAGAGCGACCTCGACTTCGCGGTGGCGGCGTTCAAGCGGGTCGGGAAGAAGACCGGGCTGCTCCGGTAGCGTCAGTTGCCGACGGCGAGACCGAGACAGTGCACGCGAATGATCAGGCGCCGCCAGCTCGCGA
>JAYUMO010000093.1:0-4436 GCA_043762555.1 Gemmatimonadaceae bacterium
GCGGAGCGCTTCGGTCTCGCTCTTCCCGGGGCCGAGCGCGAGCGGCCGGCGGAGGCGGATCGACTCCGGCACGGTGGCGTCGATGAGCGCGTCCAGCGAGGGAAAGCCCACCACCGCCGCCATCGCGCGGATGTCGGCCTCGTCGGGCCCGACATGGCGGGGGATGAAGGTGTCGGCGTCGAGCGGCGGCGCGGGGCGCTTTGCGTCCTTTTTGGCGGTGGCCATGCGGTCCTCTGGAGGTGCATCGTGCGCGCGGTGCCGCGCGCGACAGCGATTAAGGATGCCACAGTCCCCGCCGAAAGACAAAAATAAGAACGATCTCCGGGGTCCCGCCGTCGCCCGGCCCTCCCCACGCGGCGGACATCGGCGTATCGTTCCGCCCCGTGAGCCTACACCCTTTCCTCCGCGAAGCGCCCGCCGGCGGCCTCGGCGCGGCGAGCGCGGTGACCTGCTGGCGCCTGCTCGCGTCGCCCCCGGCGACCGGCGCCGAGAACATGGCGCTCGACCACGCCTTGATGGAACGCGCGCGCGCGAGCGGCGACATCCTGGTTCGCGTGTACGCGTGGAGCCGGATGACGCTCTCGCTCGGGCGGCACCAGACGGCCCGAGGCCGCTACGATCGCGACGCCGCGCGCGCGCGGGGCGTGCACTTCGTACGCCGTCCCACCGGCGGACGCGCCGTGCTGCACCATCGCGAGATCACGTACTGCGTCGCGGCCCCCGAGCGGACGCTGGGCGCGCTGCGGGAATCGTATCGTCGCATCAATCGTCTATTGGTGGCCGCGCTGCGGCGGCTCGGCGTGCCGGCGGAGGAAGTGCGTGCGGTCGGGCCCGCGCCGCAGCCTAGCGTGGCGCCGTGCTTCGAAGAGCCGGTGGCGGGGGAGATCGTCGCCAACGGCCGCAAGCTCGTCGGCAGCGCCCAGTGGCGCGACCGCGGCGCGCTGTTGCAGCACGGATCGATCTTGGTGGATGACGATCAATCACTCGCGAGCCGGCTGCTGCTCCCTCCCGGCGCGGCGCCTCCCCCGCCCGCCACGCTGCGAGATCTGCTGGGACGGGCGCCGACGGTCGGCGAGGTCGCTTCGGCACTCGGCCACGCGCTCGCGGACACGGAACAGGTGACACCGTTGATCATGGAGACCGATCCCGCACTGTCGAGCGCCGCACGCGCGCTCACCGCACACTACGAGTCCGACGCGTGGACCTGGCGCCGCTGAACGCCCGCCCACGGACGATCACCTCTTCGCTCGAGCCCGCCATGCGCCTCCGCCCCTTCGCCCTCTCCTTGATCATCCTGGCCGCCGCGTGCGGCATCGACCGCGGCGCCAGCAGCGGCGAGAACGGCGGCACGATGGTCATCACCATCTCCGGCGACGCGGAAGGATTCCTCCCCCCGATCACGTCGCAGGTCCCCTCCGCGCAGGTGGAGGCGCAGCTCTTCGACAAGCTCGCCGAGCCGGGGCTGGGGCTGAACACGATCGGCGACGTCGGCTTCGAGCCGCGCCTGGCCAAGAGCTGGAGCTGGACGCCGGATTCCCTCTCCATCGCCTTCTCGATCGACCCGCACGCACGCTGGCACGACGGACAGCGGCTCACCGCGCGCGACGTCCGCTTCACGTGGCAAGTGTACGCCGACACGGCGACCGGGTCGCCCACGAGGCCGCTCATCGCGTCCATCGATTCGGTGACGGTTCGCGACTCGCTCACCGCGGTCTTCTGGTTCTCACATCGCGCCGCCGAGCAGTTCTTCGACGCAACGTACCAGATGCGGATCATTCCCGAGCACCGGCTGGCATCGGTGCCGCGCGCCGAGCTCAGGACCGCGCCCTTCATGCGGCATCCGGTCGGGAGCGGGCCGTTCAGGTTCGTCAGCTGGCGGGACCGCCAGGCGATCACCCTCGAGGCGAATCCCGACTACTATCGCGGGCGCCCTCACCTCGACCGCGTGATCTGGAGCGTTGCGCCCGACCCGCAGTCGAACGTGCTGCGCTTCCTCGCCGGCGAGGTCGACCTCGTCGAGTTCCTGCGCCCGCCGGACATGGCGGAGCTCCCGAAGCACCCCGAGCTCAAGGCCGTCCCCTATCCCTCGCTCGGGTACTATTACTTGCTCTTCAACGAGCGCGACCCCAAGAACCCCTTGGCCCCGCATCCGCTCTTCGGGAGCCGCGAGCTGCGGCGTGCCCTCAGCATGGCGCTCGATCGTCCCAAGCTCGTGAAGAGCGTCTTCGACACGCTCGCCTCGGTCGGTCACGGCCCCATCACGAAGAGCATCGCGACCTTCGATTCCACCATCGTGCTCCTGCCGTATGCGCCGGACAGCGCGCGACGCATTCTCGACGCGCTCGGATGGCGCGATGCGAACGGTGACGGCATTCGCGAGAAGAACGGGCGTCCCCTCGCGTTCACGCTCATCATCCCCTCTTCCAGTCTTCCGCGACGCCAGGCCGCCCAACTGATCCAGGAGGAGCTGAAGCAGTTCGGCGTGAAGGTCGAGATCGAGATGGCCGATTTCCCGACGACCAACCAGAAGGTGAAGGCGCGCCTATTCGACGCGTGGATCAACGGCCTCTCGCTCGATCCAAGCCCCGGGAGCATCCGACAGAGCTGGAGCAGCGCCTCGGCGACTCCCGACGGATCGAACGTGGGCAGCTACCAGAGCCCCGTCTTCGACGCGTACGTGGACAGCGCGGTGCGCCAGATGGACCCCGTGAAGGCCAAGGCGTATTTCCGCCAAGCGTACGTGACGATCGTCGGCGATGCGCCGGCCATCTGGCTCTACGAGCCGGCGAGCATCGCGGGGATGCAGCGACGAATTCATCCGACAGGGATGCGGGCCGACGCGTGGGGGGTGAATCTCGCCGAGTGGTCCATCCCGCCGGGCGAGCGCACAGCGCGGGACCGCGTCGGTGCGGCCCCTCCCGCCCCGCCCGAAGCACCCGCCGCGCCCGCGAAGCCCTGAGCGATGACCAAGCTGCTCGTGCGCCGCGCGCTGCAAGGCGTGGTGATCGTGTGGCTCGTCGCGACCTTCACCTTCTTCCTCGTCGCGCTCGCGCCGGGCGACGTCGCGGACGCCGTGCTGTCCGGGGACCGCGTGCCCAGGGAGGTGCGCGCCCGCGTCCGGCATGAGCTCTGCCTCGACCAGGGGATGGCGCTGCGCTACGGCTGCTGGATCCGCTCCGTCGCGCAGGGCGAATTCGGCTACAGCGTGCCCGAGCAACGCCCGGTGATCGACGCGCTCGGCGACGCGATCCCGAACACGCTCATCCTGATGTCGCTCGCGCTCGCCGCGAGCTTCCTGCTCGGCATCGCCGCCGGATTGGCGCAGGCGCGCTGGCCCCGCAGCATCGTGGATCGCGCGGTGGGCGGGGCGGCGCTCTTTTTCTATTCGATGCCCGAATTCTGGCTCGCGCTGATCCTGATGTTCGTCTTCTCGTACCGGTTGGGCTGGCTGCCGCTCACCGGGATGACCGATCCCGTCGTCTACCCGTACCTCGGCTTCTGGGGGCGACTCGGCGACCGCGCGCGCCACCTGGTGCTCCCGGTGGGCACGCTGGCGTTACTCACCTCGGCCGCGGTCGCGCGCTTCCAGCGCTCCGCGCTGCTCGACGTCATGACCCAGGACTTCGTGCGCACCGCGCGCGCCAAGGGGCTCAGCGAGACCGCGGTGCTCACGCATCACGTGCTCCGGAACGCGCTCCTGCCGATCATCACGCTGCTCGGGCTCTCCCTGCCCGCGCTCCTCGGCGGCGCCGTGCTGGTGGAACGCGTTTTCTCCTGGCCGGGGATGGGCATGCTGGCGACGACCGCCGTTTCCACGCGCGACTACCCGCTGCTCATCGCGATCACCATCGTCGCGAGCGCGATGGTGGTCGTCGGGAGCGTGGTCGCCGACCTACTCTACGCGCTGGCCGACCCGCGCGTGCGGATCGCCTGACGTTTTTATGGCGATGATCCTCGGCTGGTTGCTCTGCGCGGCGATGGCCGCCGAGGCGGTGCAGCTCGTCCGCCTCGCCGGCGCCGCGGGGACGGCGAGCCCGAGCCCCTGGCGCCGCGCGCTCGCGCGGCTCGCGGCCGATCGCGTGGCGATGGCCGCGCTCTTCGCGCTTGCCGCCCTCGCCGCGATCGCCGTCCTCGCGCCGCTGCTCGCGCCGTACGATCCGAGCGCGCAGCCGGACATCGTCGCGCTCAAGAACCTGCCCCCCTCGCTCGAGCACCCCTTCGGCACCGATTTCGCGAGCCGCGATGTGTTCAGCCGCGTCCTCTACGGCTCGCGCATCTCGCTCGCCGTCGCCGCGCTGGCGGTGCTCGTCTCCACGATCATCGGCACCACCTACGGTGCCGTCGCCGGCTTCTACGGCGGACGCCTCGACGGCGCGATGATGCGTGTGATCGACGCCGCGCTCTCGGTGCCGCGCATCCTGCTCCTCATCGCCGTG
>JAYUMO010000094.1:0-4537 GCA_043762555.1 Gemmatimonadaceae bacterium
CGCTCTTCAAGAAGAACCATCTCCCCGTGCTCCGAAAGGAGCTGGAGATGGGGCGGATCGTGCAGCTGACGATGGTGAAGCCGCGCTACCACGCGACCGAGGACGGGCGCTGGGACTTCCGGGTGACGATCACCTTCAGGAGCGCGGGCGTCGGTACCGACGGCTTCGACGAATCGACGATCACCAAGCAACTCTATCCGGACCAGCAGACCTTCAAGCAGGAGGAGCAGCGGCGCTTCGAGATCCTGCTGGCGCATTGGGATCTGCCGATCGCCGACGTGGACGTAGGCAAGTAGTGGCGAGGCCGAGCCCGAGGAACTCGGGGCGATGAGCCACCGCCTGCTCGTCCTTGGCGCCACCGGCGCGACCGGGCGGCAGATCGTGATCCAGGCGCTCGCGCTTGGGAACGCCGTCACGGCGCTGTCACGGCATACCGACCGACCCGGCATCGCCCACGAGCGCCTCGTCACCGTGTCAGCGGACGTCGCCGGCGACGATCACGCGGTGGCCCGCGTGCTCTCCGGGCACGACGCCGTATTGAGCGCGCTGGGGCGGGGGATGACGTTGCGCTCAGGCGGCCTCATCGAACGGAGCATGCGGCGGATCGTGGAGGCGATGGAGCGCACGGGGACGCGGCGACTCATATTCCTGTCCGCGTTCGGCGTGGGCGAGTCGATGCGCGACGCGCCGTGGCTCAGCCGCCTCATGTACCGCGTGATGCTCAGGGGCATCTACGCCGACAAGATCGCCGGCGAGGCGATCCTCCGGCGCAGCATGCTCGACTGGACGCTCGTGAAGCCGACGATGCTGACGAATCGGGACGGGATCGAACCATACCGGATGGGGACGCGGCTCCCGCTGAGCGGCATTCCGCGCATCTCGCGGGCGAGCGTGGCGGACTACATGATCCGCTGCGTCGATGATCGTGGTACGGTCGGGAAGGAGGTCGTGCTCAGCGGGTAGTGGTGGGTCGGGCGCATCTCGTTCAAAGCACGACGACCGTATCTGGCGAGGTACTTGGAGAGCGGGTCGGGCCGTCTCGTACGACCCCAATGCGCTTACTTCACCCCCGTGCCCGACCGCCGCCGCGCGAGCACCGCAAAGCGAAGGAAATAATCTCTAAGCGTGCGCGCGGCACCGCTCGGCGGGTGGTCCTCGAAGAAGAGCCGACAGAACTCCTCTCCCGAGCGGAGGATCTCCCGGCGGCGGTGACCCCGCCAGCGGTCGTCGCGAACCGTCAGATCGAAGAGCTCGAGGGCACGCGCCAACGCCTTCTGAAAACGCTCGGGCCGGTGCGTCTCCCAGGCCACGATGGTGCGGTCGACCTCGCTCCCGACATTGGCGAGCTGCTCGGCGAGGGTGAGCGTCATCCAGCGCCCGGCGGCGAGTTCGGCGTGGCTCGTCATCCCGGCGACTCAGCCCTTCACGAGCGCGGTGACGATCTCGCGAATGCGCTCCCGGAGTGCGCTATCGTCAACGCTTCGCGATCGATTCCCCTGCGAGGGACGGACGTTGATCATCGAATCGAACTCGAGCTACGCGTCCCCCTGCTCGGCGGGGTAGAGGGTGATGCCCCAAAGCTCCTCCCGCGCGGACCCGTCCTCGATCAGCGCCGCCTCCTCGTCAGAGTGCAGCTCGCCGCCGATAGCGGGCGTCAACTTCATCGTCGGGTACATGCGACGAATACTCAGCGGTAGACGGCGAAACCGCAACCAACGCAACAGCTACTCTCCGGCCGTCTTTCTCCGCCTCGCCGCGGGCTTGGGCGCTGCCTTCTTCGCCACCTGGATCGGCACGATGTCGCCGAGCGGCGCACCGCAGCCGTCCTTCGCCGGGATCTTCGGCTGCTTGTACGAGTAGCGCTTCCCCTCGTAGTTGCGGAAGACCACTTCGTCGTCGGTGATCGACTCCACGTACTCCGGCAGAAGCGGCACCTTTCCGCCGCCGCCGGGTGAGTCGATCACGAAGTACGGAATGGCGAGCCCGCTCGTCCAGCCGCGCAGCGCCTTCATGATCTCGAGGCCGGTCTGCACCATGGTGCGGAAGTGCTCACCGCCGGCCACCTGGTCGGCCATGTAGATGTAGTAGGGCCGCACGCGCGCCTTGAGCAGCTCGTGCATCAGCTTCATCATCGTCTTGGGATCGTCGTTCACGCCGCGCAGGAGCACGGTGTGCGCGCCGAGGACGACGCCGGCCCTCGAGAGCCGGTCGAGCGAGGCGACGGTGTTCGGCGTGAGCTCGCTGGGATGGTTGAAGTGGGTGTTCATGTAGATGGGGTGGTACTTCTGCACCATCTCGCAGAACTCGGGCGTGATCCGCTCGGGCAGGTGCGCGGTGATCCGGCTGCCTATCCTGATGATCTCCACGTGCGGGATCGCGCGCAGGCTCTGGAGGATGAACTCGAGCCGGCGGTCGCTGAGCATCATCGGGTCGCCGCCGCTCAGGAT
The DNA here is from genome assembly GCA_043762555.1 of Gemmatimonadaceae bacterium. GTDB lineage: Bacteria > Gemmatimonadota > Gemmatimonadetes > Gemmatimonadales > Gemmatimonadaceae > DATKOH01. Next base: position 2,448 of record JAYUMO010000094.1, read on the forward strand.
CACGTCCCGCACCTCGGGGTGCTGGCGAATGTACTCGAAGGCGGATTCGTACTGGTTGAGCGGGATCTTCTCGGGGTCGCCTACCTTCCGGCGGCGCGTGCAGAAACGACAGTACGTGGCGCAGACGGGGCTCACCAGGAATAAGACACGGTCAGGATAGCGGTGCGTGATGTTCGGCACGGGGCTGTCGGCGTCCTCGTCCAGCGAGTCGATCACCCCATCCGTGACCTGCAGCTCCTCCACGCTCGGCACGTACTGCTTCCAGATCGGGTCGTCTACCTCCTTGATCAGCGCCAACACCTCGGGCGTGATCCGCATCTGGAAGTTCTCGAAGGCGGGTTTGAGCGCCTCGACGTCGATATGCTCCTTGCCGAATCGCTCGGCGAGTTCGTCGAGCGTCGAAATGCTCTCGTCCTTCAGGAGCTGCTGCCAGTTGGACATGGTGTGGGGTGAACGGTGTAGGAGGCTCAGGCGGTGACGGGGAACTGCTTGGTCAACATCACGCGGTCGTCATCCGGGGCGTAGAAGTCGCGAATGCGCGCCCGCTCGGTGTAACCGCGACGGACGTAGAATTCGCGGGTGGCGGTGTAGTCGCTGCGGCTGGAGGTCTCGATCAAGAGCAATCGTGCACCGGTCTCCACCACCCGGCGCTCGACCTCGGTGAGCATCTGGCTGCCGATGCCGCCGCCGTGCGCCTCGGCGCTCACGGCGATCCAGTACAGGTCCCAGCTGCGATCGGTCTGCGGTGTGCGGCCGTAGCAGGCGTAGCCGAGCAAGGTGCCGGCGTCGTCGCGCGCCCCGATGAAGCGGTAGTCGGGATCGAGCGCCACGCCGCCAAGCCCGAAGGCCGCGTCGAACACCTCCAGCGCGACGTCCACTTCGGGCTCCCGGAAGTGCCCGGTGCCTCTCAAGATCTCGCCGACGCGGGAGCGGTCGGCCGGTGAAAGATCGCCGATGCGGGTCACGGAAAGTGACGCCGCGAATGTCATCCCTGGGCGACGAAGAGATCGAGGGCGATGAGATCGGCCATCGTGGTCGGCACGCCGGACAGGGTGCGTGCCACGAGCCACTGCTCGTCGGCCGAGCCCCGGCGACGCTTCATGGCGCTCGCGCAGACGGCGTGGATCATGTCGGCGTACTCGAGGCCGGCCACCTGGGCCATGCGTGCCAGGCCGGCGTCGGGGGCGATGTCGGGGTTCGAGTTCACCTCGAGGATCCACGGCTTCCCCGCGCGATCGATGCGCAGGTCCACGCGGCCGTAGCCCTCGCCGCCGGTCACACGCCAAGCCTTGAGCGCGAGGCGCTTGAGCTCGGCGCTTGCCTCCTTGGAGAGCTGGGCCGGGCACTGCGGCACGGAACCGAGGTCCTCGTCGCAGCCCGTCTCCCACTTGCTCTTGTACGAGACGATCCGCCACATCCCGCGCGGCATGCCGTCGAACAAGATCTCGGCAACGGGCAGCGTGCGATCGCCGAGGATGCCGACGTTCACCTCGCGGCCATCCACGTACTTCTGGATGAGCACTTCGCTCCAGCGTTCGTGCATCGCGAGCACGCGCTCGGCGAGCTGCCGCGCGTTGCGGACCACGGACCGCTGCTCCACGCCAATGGACGCGTCCTCGGCGGCGGGCTTCACGATCGCCGGATAGCCGATGTGCGGCATGGGGTCGCCGGGGTGCACCACGGCAAAGCGCGGAATGGGCAATCCCGCGCGATCGAGCAGCGAGTTCACCACGTGTTTGCGCAGACAGAGCGAGGTGGTCCAGCTCGAGCTGCCGGTGTAGGGGAGGCCTATCACCTCCACCGCGCTGATGACGGACGGCTCGAGCTCGGCGACGCCGTCAACGCCCTCGCACAGATTGAAGATGAGCTCGAACTTCCCGCGGCGGACGCGCTCCACCCAGCGGCCGTCGGGATTCACGGGGACGCGCACCACGTGGTTGCCGTCGGGGACGAGCGCGCGCTCCACGGCGTCCACGGTATCGAGGATCGACATGTCGGCGCCCTTGCCGAGCGCGGCGGGTCCGTCGAAGAGGACGGCGATCTTCATCGTGACGTGGCCTCGGTTATCCGAGCGCCGCCGCCGCGCGACG
>JAYUMO010000095.1:0-6370 GCA_043762555.1 Gemmatimonadaceae bacterium
GCCGCGATGTTCGGCGGCGCGCTGATCGTCGTCGGCAGCGCCATCTACGATATCGCGACAGTCGGGAAGAAGGTGCGCGATCACAACACGCAACTCGCCCGCGCGATGATCGTGCCGCTCTTCTCGCCGAGTGAGCGCACCGTTGGGGTCCGTGTGGTGATCGGCTTTTAGGGTGCCCTCGCAGTCTGAAAGTGGGAAACAGGTTTTAGGGGGCGTCAGGAGGCTAGGGCGATAGAAGGCGTGGCCCGTAGTTTCTGGTTGCGGGCCCAGCGCGCCGAATCGGGCCACGTGCGCTCGTCCAGCGACCAGCAACTACGGGCTACGCCTTCTACATCCCAGCCTCCTGACACCCCCCACAGCCTGTTTCCTACTCTCCTCTTCTCTAGATCTTAGGGCAGACCGAACAAGGTTCGCCTTTGACAATTTTCCCCGCGAGAAGATCGAAGTCAGTCCCTCGCGCCCGAGTAGCCGCCGCGTGATCACATCGTCCGGGATCCCCTCCGAGGAAAGCCGCGCCGCATCGGAGATCAGTCCTTCCAGCCAGTCCGCCTTCGCCCGCAGCGCGTTCACCGGATCGTGCACCATGCCGCGGTGGGCACAGAACATCCGCTTCGGCGCGAGCGCGATGGCTGTCCGCAGGCTCCGCACCAGCTCCGCCACCACCTCCGCGTCCTGGGCCACCCGCACCTTGACGCCCAAGAACAGGTCGCCCGCGAAGAGGGTCTCGCGCTCGGCGTCCCACACCACGTGGTGGTCGGCCGAGTGGCCCGGCGTCGGCATCAGCCGCAATCCGTCGGCGTCGAAGCGCGACACGGCGGAGCGGAAGGCGGGCGGCGCCCCCCAGCAGACGCGGCGGTAGAGGCCGAGCGGCCCGAGTTCCCGCGCCGCCCGCAGCGTCGCGTCCGCCGCCGCGACGGGAAGGCCGCCGCGCGCGATCAGCTCGAGGTTGCCGGCGTGGTCCTCGTGATGGTGCGTCACCACCACGCCCTCGGGGCGCGCGTTGTCCAGCCACGCGGCCAGCTCCCGCGCGACCATTGGAAAGCCGGTGTCGAGCAGCACGCCGCGCGTGAAGTAGGCGCTCACCTCGTAGCCCAGCGCGCGGGTGACCGGCGTGGAGAAACGGAGGCGCGTGACGTCGCCGTACGATTCGATCGCGAGCATCAGAAGAAGCTAACCGAGCCGAGCGCGGAGGGTGGACTTCTCGCGCGCGCCATTCTAGAATTAAGGCAACGGAACGCAGCGCCCGGCCCACGCGGCCGGGCGCTCCCCTTTTCTACCGCGCCGTCCCCATGATCGAAGCGCTGAAGGCGAAGCTGGAAGCCGAGCTCCAACGGCTCCAGCACGAACTCACTGTCGTCCTCCCGGGGGAGATCCGCCGCGCCGTGGAGCTCGGCGACCTGCGTGAGAACAGCGAATACAAGAGCGCGCTCGAGCGTCAGCAGTTCGTGCAGGCGCGTTTGGGCCAGCTGCGCCAGCGGCTCTCGAAGCTCTCACAGATCGACATTTCGCAGATCCCAACCGATCGGGTGGGCTTGGGCTCCAAGGTCGTCGTCGTGGACGTGAAGACGAACGAGAACGAGGTCTATCACCTCGTGTTCGGCGACGCGGTGGAGTTCGAGGACGGGCACGTGACGATGAGCTCGCCGATCGGCCGGGCGCTGCAGGGCAAGGCGGTGGGCGACGTCGTCATGCTGCGGCTCCCGACGAGCACGCGGCAGCTTCGCATCCTCGAGCTGCGAACGATCCACCACAGCGTGCCCGAGTGACTGGAGCTCACTCCACGCGGAAGATCCGGTCCACGTCGCGGGCGTAGCGCGCGATCTCGCCGCGCTCGCGCTCCGGCGGCCAACCGAGGAGGGGCGCCATCGCGCGGGCCACGGCGGGGGCGAGGGAGACGCCGTGGTCGGCCGTCTCGAAGGCGAGCGGGATCCGGCGCACCACCACATCGGCGATCGTCAGCGCCATCTCCCGCGTCACGGCGCGGCACACATCCCCCCAGCGGTACGAGAGCGCGGGCGTCAGCAGCGTCGCATCGACGTCGCTCGCGCCGGCCGCGCCTTCATCGTCGCTGAGGGGTGCGGTCTCGGTGGGCGCGCGCCGCGGAGGGCGGCCGAGCAACCGTTCGGCACGGTCCACGATCTGCGCGGCCATCAGGCGAGCGGTGGTGAGCTTGCCGCCGGTGACGGTGAGCATCCCCGGCGTGGAGAGGGCGATCGCATGCTCGCGCGACAGGGCGGCCGTGCTGGTGGCGACGCCGGCCACGAGCGGCCGGATCCCCGCCCACGCGGCCACCACATCCCGCGCCTCGAGCCCGGCGGTGGGCACGTAGTAGTTGGCCGCTTCGAGCAGGTACGCGATGTCGTCATTTGTGGCGCGCACGTCGTCCAGCGATCCGTGGTCCTCCGTGTCGGTGGTGCCGATGATCGCGAATTCGCGCCAGGGGAGGATGAACATCACGCGTCCGTCGCGCGGGTGCGTGATCGCGATCGCCTCGGCGTTGCCCACGCGCGCGCGCGGGACGGCGATGTGCGCCCCCTTCGTGCCGTGCAGTCCGGCGGTCGCTTTGGGATCGGCGAGCCGGCGCACGCGGTCGCTCCACGGGCCCGCGGCGTTGACCACGCAGCGCGCCGCCGCGCGGATCACGCGACCGGAGAGCGCGCACTCGATCTCCGCGCCGCGCACCGCGCCCTGCTCCACGATTAGCGCTCGCACCTCGGCGTGGTTCGCCACGAAGGCCCCGGCGTCCGCCGCCGCGCGCGCGTTGGCGAGCGTGAGCCGCGCGTCGTCGGCGGCGGCGTCGTAGTACGTGGCGCCTCCCAGAAGCCCCTCGCGCCGTAGCCGCGGCTCGAGCGCCTCGAGCGCGGCGACGCTCCGCATGTGGTGCCGCTCGATGTTGCGGAAGAGCGCGAGCCCATCGTATAGCATGAGGGCGGCTCGGAGCTGCCAGCGCGGCACGCGCGCCCCGCGGTACACGGGCCAGGTGAAGCGGAGGGGGCGCACGAGCGCCGGCGCGACGCGGAGCAGCGTGCGCCGTTCGCGGCTGGCCTCGAACACCAGATGGAACTCACCATGCTCGAGATAGCGGAGCCCGCCGTGGATGAGCCGCGAGCTGCGACTGGAGGTGCCGCTCGCGAAATCATCGCGCTCCACGAGCGCGGTGCGCAGCCCGCGCATCGCCGCGTCGCGGGCGGTGCCGCAGCCGGTGATCCCGCCGCCGATCACCAGCAGGTCGAGCGTGCCCGATCCGATCGCGTCGAGCGCGGCGGCGCGCGATGCGGCGTCGAACGGGGCGCGCGTCACGCCGGCACCGCGCCGGGTGCGCGATGAGCGCGCGTGATGACTGGGAGGCGCGCCATCGCGTGAACGCCGGCGAGCCGCCGGGGCCGCCGAGCGCGTGGGTGATGCGCCAAGCGGGATCGCTCGCGCGCGGCGCGCTCGTGCTCGACCTCGCGGCGGGGCGCGGCCGTCACGCGGCCCCCCTCGCGGCGCTCGGGCTCGGCGTGGTGGCACTCGACCGCTCGATCGAAGCGCTCCGCGACGTGCGCGGCGCGGCGGGCACCGTCCACCGGGTGGTGGGCGACGCGGGCGCGCTCCCGCTCCGCGAACGCGTGTTCGACGCGATCGTCTGCGTCAACTTCCTCGACCGCGCACTGTTCGCGTCGCTCCATCGCTGGCTCCGCCCGGGTGGGCGCCTGATCATCGAGACCTTCACCTCGGGACAAGTCGCACTCCCTTCCGGCCCGCGCGCGCGCGCGCATCTGCTCGAGCCCGGCGAGCTCCCGCGGCTCGTCGCGCCGCTCCACGTCGCCGCGCAGCACGAGGGGCTGGTCCGCGACGCCGCCGGCGAACGCTACGTCGCGGGCGTGGCGGCGGTCAATCCGGCGTCGCCCTGATTGGCGACGCCGTCGCGTCCGCTCTAAGTTTCGCCACATGGCAACCTACGGGAACGGACGGCGCGTCGCGATCGTCGCCGGGCTGCGCACGCCCTTCGCGCGCTCGGGCACCACGCTCCGCACCGTGAGCGCGGAAGAGCTCGGCCGCGCGGTCGTCGCGGAGCTGCTCGCGCGCACCGACCTCGACGGCCGCGAGCTCGGCGCGCTCGTCTTCGGCACCGTCGTGCCGTCGGTGCTCGCGCCCAACATCGCGCGCGAGGTCGCGCTCATCCCCTTGCTCCCCAAGAACGTCCAGGCCTTCAGCGTGAGCCGCGCCTGCGCGAGCGCGAACCAGGCGATCACCGACGCCGCGGACCAGATCGCGCTCGGGCACGCCGACGTCGCGATCGCCGGCGGCGCGGAATCGCTCAGCAACGTGCCGATCCTGCACTCGCGCGGCTTTTCCGACGTGCTCGTGGCCGCGTCGAAGGCGAAGTCGATCGGCGCGCGCCTGGGCGCCTTCGCGCGGCTTCGGGCGCGCGACTTCGTCCCGGTCACCCCGGCGATCGCGGAGGCGAGCACCGGCGAGACGATGGGGCAGAGCGCGGAGAAGATGGCGAAGCTGAACCACGTGCCGCGCGACGAGCAGGATCAGTTCGCGCTGCGGTCGCACCGGCTCGCGGCCGCGGGCACGCAGGAGGGGCGGCTGACGGCCGAGATCATGCCCTTCTACGTGCCGCCGCGCTACGAGAAATGGGAGACGAGCGACAACGGCATCCGCACCGACACCAGCCTCGAGCAGCTCGCGGCGCTCAAGCCGGTGTTCGACCGGAAGTACGGCACCGTGACCGCCGGCAATGCGTCGCCGCTCACCGATGGCGCGGCCGCCGTGCTCCTGATGAGCGAGGCGAAGGCGCGCGCCTTGGGCTACCGGCCGATCGCGTTCATTCGGAGCTACGCGTATGCGGCGATCGACCCCGGCGAGCAGCTGCTGCAGGCGCCCGTGTTCGCCGCGCCGGTGGCCCTCCAGCGGGCCGGGCTCACGCTGGCCGACATGGATCTCGTGGAGATGCACGAAGCCTTCGCGGCGCAGGTGCTGAGCAACCTGCGCGGCTTCGAGAGCAAGATGTGGGCGGAGCGGGCCGGCTTCTCCAAGCCGGTGGGCAAGGTGGACCGCTCCAAACTCAACGTGATGGGCGGCTCGATCTCGATCGGCCATCCCTTCGGCGCCACCGGGGCGCGCATCACGACCACGCTCGCGAACGAGCTCCATCGCCGCGGCGTCCAGTTCGGACTGCTCACCGTGTGCGCCGCCGGCGGCCTCGGGTGCGCGATGGTCCTGGAGAACGCCGCGTGAGTGCGGCCGTCGCCGCCGCGGGCCCCGCCCTGCGGTTCGACGTGGAGGATGGCGGCGTCGCCGTCATCACCTTCGACCTCCCCGGCGAAAGCGTCAACAAGTTCACGCCGGCGGTGATCGACGAATTCGCCGCCCTGTTGGACCGTCTCCATCGCGACGCGAATCTGAGGGCCGCGGTGCTCATCTCCGGCAAACCCGACATCTTCGTCGCCGGCGCGGACATCGAGCAGTTCCTCACCATTCGCACGGCGTCCGACGGCGAGTCGATGAGCGCCGCCGGTCAGCTCATGATGGACCGCATCGCGCGCCTCCGGACGCCGATCGTCGCCGCCATCCACGGCGCGTGCCTGGGCGGCGGACTCGAAGCGGCGCTCGCCTGCGCGTATCGAATCGCGAGCGATCACCCGAAGACGGTGCTCGGGCTCCCGGAAGTGATGCTCGGCCTCATCCCGGGCGCCGGCGGCACGCAGCGGCTGCCGCGCACGGTGGGACTCCGCGCCGCGCTTGACATGATCCTCACCGGCAAGAACATCCGCGCGAAGAAGGCGCTGCCGATGGGGCTCGTGGATGAGGTCGTGCACCCGGCGATCCTGCGCGAGATCGCGGTGGACCGCGCGCGCAAGCTCGGCGCGGGCTCGCTGCGCCGGTCGCGCGGGCGGAGGTCGGCGGGCGTGGGCGGGCTGCTGCTCGAGTTGAATCCGGCGGGCCGCGCGCTGGTCTATCGCGCGGCCCGCACGTCGGTGCTGAAGAGGACGCACGGGAACTACCCCGCGCCCCTCGCGGCGATCGAGGTGGTGCGCACGGGGCTGTCGCACGGCCTGGCGCGCGGCCTGCACGAGGAAGCGCAGCGCTTCGGCGAGCTGTCGGTGACCGACACGTGCAAACAGCTCACCTTCCTCTTCTTCGCGACCACCGCGCTCAAGAAAGACCCCGGCACCGAGAAGCCGACGGCGCCGCTGCCGGTGGAGACGCTCGGCGTGCTCGGGGCCGGCTTCATGGGGTCCGGCGTGGCGAGCGTCGCCGCGATGCAGGGCACCGTGGTGCGGATGAAGGACGCGTCGCACGACCGCGTGGCCAAGGGCTTGAAGGCGGCGTCCGACGTGCTGCGCGAGCGCTTGACGCGCAAGCAGATCACGCGCCG
>JAYUMO010000096.1:0-3398 GCA_043762555.1 Gemmatimonadaceae bacterium
CGGCGGCTACGCGCACCGTGCCGACCGGACCGGTCGCGGCGCTCTTGGTCTTGGCCTTGGTTTTCGCGCCGGCCTCGGGCGCCGCCGCGGCCGCCGGCCCATCGTACGCGAGCGGCGTCGAGACGCCGCGTTGGATCCTCCCCAGCGTGGTCGCCAAGTGCGGGAGCGCCACGCGCAGGTCCGCGAGTAGCGGCATGTCGGCGCGCGTACGCGTGAGGTCGGCGAGGTCCATCGGCGCGCTCACGAGCGCCTCCTCCCAGAGCGGGCCGCGCACGCGCACGTCGCCCGCGGGACCGCAGAGCATCGCGCCGCCGGGAAAAGCCTTCCCCCCTTCGTCGCCCACGAGATTCGAGAGCGACACGAACACGCCGTGCTCTTCCGCGATGTCGCGGGCCAGCCGCTCCCAGCGGGCGATACTCGCCGGACCCGGGATCGCGTCGTCACGCGGCCAGGTGCCGCGCGCCGGCGCCGCGGTGCAGATGAAGATCATCTGCGCGCCGTCGAGCGCCGCGAGGGTGCCGGTGACGCTGTGCCACGCATCCTCGCACACCAGCATCGCGGCCCGTCCCCACGGCAGGTCGAAGGCGCGGATCTCCTGCCCGCGCTCCACGAACCGCTCCTCGTCGAACAGCCCGTAGGTGGGCAGAAAGTTCTTCCGGTGCACGTGGCGGATGAGCGGCGCGTCGCCGCCCAGCCGCACGGCCATCGCGCTGTTGTACAGCGTGTTCCGCCACACCTCGTAAAAGCCGATGATCACCTCGAGGGCGCGCGGCGCCTTCACGGCGTCCAGGTACACGCGCTGCAGATCGGCGGCCAGCGCGCCCGCGGGGAGCGCGAGCTCGCGCACGCCCCCTTCGAGGAAGTAGCCGGTGAGCGCGGTCTCCGGGAGATGGAGCACATCAGGGCGCGGGTCGAGCGCGTCCGTCTGGGCGAGCAGCGCACCCAACCGCGCCAGGTTGGCCGCGTACTCGCCCTTCCGCGGAGAGAACTGGAGCGTCGCGAACTGCACGAGCGGTGCCATGGACGAAAGATGCACCGGCGCGAGCGGGAGAGCAAAAAGGCGGCGAGGAGCGGCGACGAACACGCGGACCTCCCAATGCGGATAAGTTGTATCACCTCTCCCATGTCGCGCCCTCTCCGGAGCGCACTGCTCCTCGCCGCAGCTCTCGTCGCCGTCGCCTCCTCGCTCGCCGCGCAGGGGACCGGCGAAGCGTGGCAGGTCATCCCGCTGCCGCAATCCTCGCTCGTGGTCGCGAACGACGGCGCGCTCATCGGCGAGATCGGCGCCGAGTGGCGCACGAGCATTTCGCTCTCGGCGCTGCCCCTGTACGTAGGGCAGGCCTTCGTCGCGATCGAGGACCAGCGCTTCTACGTTCACGACGGCGTGGACCTCGTCGGCATCGCCGGCGCCTTGAAGGACGCGATGACCGGGCACGCGCGCGGCGCCAGCACGATCACGCAGCAGCTGGTGGGCAACATGCACCCCGACCTGGTGGACCGCCGCGACAAGAGCGTCTCGCGCAAGCTTCGGGAGCAGTCGGCGGCGCGCGAGATGGAGCGCCACTACAACAAGGCGCAGATCCTCGACGCGTACTTGAACACGATCCAGTTCGGCCACGGGTGGTACGGCGTGGAGGCGGCGTCGCGGCACTATTTCGGCCATCCGGCGTCGCAGCTCACGCTCGTGGAAGCGGCCACGCTCGCCGCGCTGCCCAAGGGGCCGGCGTTCTATGATCCGATACGGCATCCCGATTCCGCCCGCGTGCGTCGCAATCTGGTGCTCGCGCTCATGGCACAGCAGGAATTCATCACGGCGGACGTGGCGCACGCCGCGCAGCGCGCGCCGGTGGTCGTCGCCCCGGATCGCGGGATGCCCGCCGCGGCGCCGTACGTGGTGGACCTCGTGCGCCGCGAGCTCGAGCGCGACCGGATCCCCATCGGCGCGGGCGGCCTGCGCATCACTACGTCCGTCGACGCCGCACTCCAGCGCGCCGCCAACGAAGCGTTGCGCGCGGGCACGCTGCGCATCGAATCGCGGCCCGGGTGGCGCCACCCGACGCTCGCGCACCACGCGCCCGGACGCACCGACTATCTCCAGGGGATGATCGTCGCGCTCGCGCCATTCACCGGCGACGTGCTGGCGCTCACCGGCGGGCGCGATTTCGCGGAGTCGCCCTTCGATCGCGCCACCTTCGCGCTCCGCCAGCCGGGCTCCGCATTCAAACCGATCGTCTACGCCGCCGCCTTCGCCGCCGGCGCTCAAGCGAACGAGCTCGTCTTCGACAGCGCGATCACCATCGCGATGGAGCACGGCCCGGCGTACCGCCCCGAGAATTCCGACGGCAAGTTCCTCGGCGCGCTCCTCCTGCGCGACGCGCTCGTGCACTCGCGGAACACCGTGGCGGTGCAGCTCGCTCAGCGCGTCGGCATGGATTCTGTCGCGGCCTTGGCGCAGCGACTCGGCATCAGCACGCCGATCGCGCCGTACCCCTCGAGCGCGATCGGCGCGAGCGCCGTACGCCCGATCGAGCTCGTGGCGGCCTACACCGCCTTCGCGAACGGCGGCCCGGTGGCGAGGCCGCGGCTCGTGCTGCGCATCCAGGACGCCGGCGGGCGCACGCTGTACGCCGCCGCCCCCGCGACGCTCGACAGCGCGGCGCTCGACCCGCGCGTGGCCTTCGTGGTGCGCGATCTCCTGCGCGATGTCGTCGCGCGTGGCACGGCAACGGCGGTGCGAGAGCTGGTGGCCGAGGAGATCCCGGTGGCCGGGAAGACCGGCACCACGAACGACAACTCGGACGTCTGGTTCATCGGCATGACCCCCGAGATCGTCGCCGGCGTCTGGCTGGGCTTCGACACGCCGAGATCGATCGCCCCCGGCGCCGTGGGCGGCACCCTCGCCGCGCCGGTGTGGGGGGAGATGATCGCGCGGTACTATCGCGGACGCACGACCGACGACTCGGCGTGGGATGTGCTGCCGCCGGGGGTCATTCCGGTGCTGCTCGACCGCGCGACGGGCGCTGGCGCCGACAGCACTACGCCGCCCGAGCGCGTATACACGGAGCATCTGATCATCACGCCGCCGGTGCCGGCACCGACGGCCCCCGACAGCACACCCGCGCCGGCAGATTCCACCCGAAGCGATTCGATGAACGCCCCGCAGTTGACGCGACCTCCGCGCGCACGCAACGTTTCGCTGTTCGCGCCGACATCCGCGTACCCGATCCGTAGTCGCCGATGCGCCTGATGCGTTCCCTCCTCCTCCCGATACTGCTCGGCCTGCCCTTCTCCGCGGCCGCGCAGAGCACGCTGCCCGGCTCCCACCCGACCAGCATCGACCAGCAGCGCGCGGAGTACGAGGCGAGCGCCCGCGCGCACGCGGATACGCTTCTCGACGC
>JAYUMO010000097.1:0-3056 GCA_043762555.1 Gemmatimonadaceae bacterium
GATGACGCGTGCGCTCCCTTCGCAGGGCGGTCGAGGTTAAATTCCGTGGTCCACACATCGTTGTTCCTGCCGCACGGAGAACCCCGCACATGCGTATGCTCGTGCTCGGGGCCGGCCTTCAAGGCTCGGCCTGCGCCTATGATCTGCTCCAGAATCCCGAGGTCACCGAAGTCCGCCTCGGCGATCGCAATATGGCCCATCTGCCGGAATTCCTCGCGCCCTACTCGGGGAAGCGGCTGCTGCCCACCGCGCTCGACGTACGCGACCGCGACGCGGTGCTCGCGCTGATGCGCGGGGCCGATGCCGTGATGAGCGCCATCCCGTACTACTTCAATCTGGATCTCACGAAGCTCGCCGTGGAAGCGGGCACGAATTTCTGCGACCTCGGCGGCAATACCGAGATCGTCTTCCAGCAAAAAATGCTGACCGACGCGGCGGCGGCGAAGGGGAAGACGATCGTCCCGGACTGCGGCCTCGCGCCGGGGATGGTGAACATCCTGGCCGAGTACGGCATCGAGCAGATGGACACGGTGACGAGCGTGAAGATCTTCGTGGGCGGGCTGCCGCAGCATCCGGAGCCGCCGCTCAACTATCAGATCGTGTACTCGCTGGAAGGAGTGCTCGACTACTACACGACGCTTTCGTGGGTGGTGCGCGACGGCAAGCGCACGCAGGTGAAGGCGCTGTCGGAGCGGGAGCCGGTGGAATTCCCGAAGCCGGTGGGGACGCTCGAGGCATTTCACACGGCGGGCGGACTGTCGACGATGGCGTTCCGCTACGAGGGGAAGATCCCGACGATGGAGTACAAGACGCTCCGCTATCCCGGGCACGCGCACATCATGGAGGCGATCCGGGATCTCGGACTACTCGACCTCGCGCCGGTGGACGTGGACGGCGTGAAGGTGGCGCCGCGGGATGTGACGGTGGCGGCGATGGGGCCGCGGCTCACGAAGCCGAAGGGGCGGGATCTGGTGGCGCTCCGCGTGACGGTCGATGGCGTGAAGGGGGGGAAGGGGAAGAAAGTGGGGTGGGAGTTGCTCTGCTATTACGATGAAGCGCGCGGTATCTCGGCGATGATGCAAACTACTGGCTACTCTCTCTCGATCACGGGGCAGATGCAGGTGCGGGGAGAGGTGAAGCCCCTCGGCGTGCATACGCCCGACGAATGTATGCCGGCGGCGAAGTACATCGCCGAGTTGGGCAAGCGCGGGGTGCAGATTCGGGAGATGGTGTTCTAGGGGAACGGCCGGTCTCGGCCTCGGCATCGGCCTCGGCATCGGCCTCGGCAGATAGTTAGAGAGTGGGGGCTCGCGGGCTAGCGCCCGCGCGCGGCCGAGGCCGAGGCCAAGACCGGTCCCCCCGCCTTGCGGTGCGAGGGCGAGGCGTCCATGCTCACCACCGGGACCGCCAGTGCCCCGTCACTCCAGGCCATAGGAGATTCGAACCCAGGTGCATTTTCTCGGGGTCGGTCGGAATGGTCTCGCGCACGCGGATCTTCGGTCGCTGCGACGGGAATGTGCAGTATCTCGCGTACGAGATGACGCTTGCCGCCGACCGCGAAACTGCCATGGTGTTGCCGCTCCCCTGCTCGGTGCCCGTTCGGGACACCGGAGCCGCGTTCCTCGATCTGTCGGACTATCCGGAGCTATTCGAGAACTTGGAGATGTGCTTTCCGGTTCGGTTCGATCGCTCATTTGGCGGCGCGACGCTCGCTGCCCCCCTCCCGGTTGTGAACGTCGGCGCGTTCGAGGCCTCCTTTGTGCCGCGCGCTGGAGATTTCAGCCGTCTCGATCCGAGATTCCGGATCCCCCCGGCGGCGCTGGAGGCCTTTCACGAATACGCCGACTACGGATTCGCGGTGTTCAAGCTGAGACCCGGCGAATCGCGAGTTCATCCGATGGGCCTCAGCTTCGAGACGAGGTTCCCGGACCGGATCTTCTTTCCCACCGTCCACGTGCACCACGGAGTGGTCCCGGATCTCGAGTTATTCGACCACACGCTGTTCGCCCAGGGGAGGACCAACGACACACTTTGGCACCCGGCGGAGATCTCGGTTCGTGAGTTCTTTAGCGCCAAGGATTGTCGCGAGAGCGGCCGGACGCGCGGACTCGTAAGCCGAGGCGCGCCGCTGTACCGCCGGCGGATCGTCGGCATGCAGAACAATGAGGATACGTGGTGCTTGCGGGCGGCCTAGGGGGGTTCCGCGGCGGTGACGGGTATGTTGCCGTCGGGTCAGAAGAGCCGGCCTCGGCCTCGGCAGATAGTGGAGAGTGGGGGCTCGTGGGCCTACGGCCCACTCGCTGCCGAGGCCGAGTCCGGCCGTTCTGCCCTCAGCGCACAAAGGACGCGAGCGTCGCCCCCATCGCATCCATCGTATACTTCGCCCGCCCGCGGTCCCACCCATTGTAGATGAACGCGAACGCGATCAGCTCCCCGTCCTGCGCGGTGACGTATCCGCCGAGGGAGATCACGTCGTTCATCGTCCCCGTCTTCGCGTGCAGGTTCCCCTGCGCGGGGGTGGAGCGCATGCGGCGGGCGAGCAGCTCGCTCTCGCCGGCGACGGGGAGGGAGGCGTGAAAGGCGTCGCTCCAGGTGGCGCGGTGCGAGTACGCGAGCAGCTGCACGAGCGCGCGCGGCGTGACGCGGTCGAGCACCGAGAGGCCGCTGCCGTCGGCGGCCATGACGGCGTTCGAATCGACGCCCACCTTTCCGACGAGGAAGCGCTGGAGGAGCGCGTTGCCGTTCTCCGCCGAGCCGATCGAATCAGCCGCGCCATGGCGCGCGGCGTCGCGGAAGATCAGCTCCGCGAAGTGATTGATGCTCTCGCGGTTCATCACCGAGAGCACGCGGCCGAGCGGGGGTGACGGGAGATCGCCGATGCGCACGGCGTCTGCCGGTCCGGTGGCGTACATCGTCGGGCCGCCGATCGTGATCCCGCGCGCCTCGAGGGCGCGCCGGAAGGCGCCGGCGACGAAGGCGGTAGGATCCTCCACCACCAGCTCGTAGCGGCGCTCGCCCGCGCGCGTGCCGATCCAGCCGCGCACCTCCACACCGCC
>JAYUMO010000098.1:0-2749 GCA_043762555.1 Gemmatimonadaceae bacterium
ATGTACATTGTGCAGCGACAGGAGGCGCAGGCCGAGCGTCTCCTCCGCCGTGAACAGGTGCCGCAGGTACGCCCGGCTGAAGCGGGCGCAGGTGGAGCACCTGCAGCCGTCGTCGAGCGGGCGCGCGTCGGTGCGGAGCGACGCGTTGCGCACGTTGAGCCGCCCGTCGCGAGTGAAGGCGGTGCCGTTCCGCCCCATGCGCGTGGGCGCCACGCAGTCGAAGAGATCGGCGCCGCGCCGCACCCCCTCGATCAGGTCCTCGGGGAATCCGACCCCCATCAGGTAGCGCGGGCGGTCGCGCGGGAGCGCGGCGTCCAGCACGTCGAGCATCGCGTACATCGCCGGCTTGGGCTCGCCCACCGAGAGCCCGCCGATCGCGACCCCGCGCCAGTCGTCCATCGCGACGATGCGGCGCGCGGCGTCGCGGCGGAGAGCCTCGTGCACGCCCCCCTGCACGATCGGGAAGAGCGCCTGCGGCGGCAGTCCCTCGCGCGCGAACTCGGTGGCGGCGAAGGCGGTCCGGCAGCGCTCCAGCCAGCGGAGCGACCTTTCGCTCGCGTCGAGCGCCTCGTCGTGCGTGGCCTGCCCCGGGATCACGTGGTCGAACTGCATGATGACGTCGGCGCCGAGCGCGCGCTCGATCGCGATCACCCCCTCGGGGGTAAAGGAGCGCCGCGAACCGTCCACGTGGCTCTGGAACTCGACGCCCTCCTCGCTCACGCTCCGCAGCCTCTCGAGGGAGAATACCTGAAAGCCGCCGGAGTCGGTGAGGATCGGTCCGTCCCATGCCATGAAGGCGTGCAGCCCACCGATCTCGCGGACAACCGACTCGCCGGGACGGAGGTGCAGGTGGTAGGCGTTGGCGAGGATCATCCGGGCGCCGGCCTCGCGCAGGTCGCGCGGGTCGAGCGTCTTCACGGTCGCCTGCGTGCCCACCGCCATGAAGGCCGGCGTCTCCACGTCGCCGTGCGGCGTGGCGAAGCGGCCGGCGCGCGCGGCACCGTCGGTGGCATCGAGGCGAAAAGCGAACGGGGCCGACATGCGTTAGACGATCACCATCGCGTCGCCGTACGAATAGAAGCGGTAGCCCGAGTCCACCGCCGCGCGGTACGCCCGCATGGTGAGGTCGTAGCCGGCGAAGGCCGCGACGAGCATCAGGAGCGTGGAGCGGGGAAGATGGAAATTGGTGAGGAGTTTGTCCACGACGCGGAATTCGTACGGCGGCCGGAGGAAGAGCGTCGTCTCGCCGGCCCCCGGGGCGACGAGCCGGCCCGGACGCGCGGCGCTCTCCAGCGTGCGCGCGCTCGTCGTCCCCACCGCCCACACGTGCCCGCCCGCGGCGCGGACCTGCGCGATCGCGGTCGCGGCCGCCTCGCTCACCGCGTACGGCTCCTCGTGCATCACGTGCGCCGCGGGATCCTCCGGCTCCACCGGCTTGAACGTGCCGGCGCCCACATGGAGCAGCACCTCCACGCGCCGCACGCCGCGCGCGTCGAGGCGGCCGAGCATCTCGGAGGTGAAGTGCAGGCCGGCGGTCGGCGCCGCCACCGAGCCGCGCTCGCGTGCGTACACGGTCTGGTAGCGCTCCGCATCCGCCGCCCCGTCGGCGCGCGCGATGTAGGGCGGGAGCGGGACATGACCGTGCCGCTCGATCGCCGCGTCCACGCCGTCGCGCGCGCGGAGCCGGACGATGCGCGTGCGGCGCGCGGTGATCTCGAGGATGTCGGCGTCGAAGTCCGGCGCGATGCGCAGCGTCCGTCCGGGGCGGAGCTTCCCGCCGGGCTGCACCATCGCCTCCCAGCGGTCCTCGCCCAGCGCGCGCAGCAGCAGGATCTCGCCGGTCGCCCCCGAATCGCGCGTCCCCAGCAGCCGCGCGCGCATCACGCGCGTCGTGTTCAGCACGAGGGCGTCGCCCGGGGCGAGCAGGCGCTCGAGGTCGCCGAATGCGCCGTGCGTGATCCGGCCCGTCCCGCGCTCCACCACCATCAGCCGGCTCTCGTCGCGGCGCGGCGCGGGCGTTTGCGCGATGTGCCCGGCGGGAAGGTCGAATTCGTAGTCCGCGGTGCGCGCGCCGCGAACAGGGGACCCGCTCACTCGATGAGCGTGAGCGCGCTCACTTGCCGCGTCGTGGCGTTCGAGACGAGGTCGGCGACGTCCACCGTGATCGTGTATCGCCCCGCCGGCGCCTGGTCGAGGTCGAGCGTGACGTAGTCCACGTGCACGTCGTTCGCCGGCACCTCGCGCGGGAAGGTGAGCGACACGCGGTCCTCGCCGCTCCCCGAGAGCCCGACCGCGCCGCTGATGCCGCCGACGATCTTCGCGACGAAGGTGCCGAAGCCGCCCGGGCGGACGCGCTGCACGGTGACGGTGACGCGATAGCGATTGCTCCCCCGCTGGGGCGCGAGCCCGTAGGTCTCCCAGAGCAGCGCGAAGGGGTGGCCGCGGCGTACGATGCCGAGGTCGGGCGCGATCATGAAGTCCGACCAGCGCGCTTCCCCGGCGGCGCGCGGCGTCACCTGGTCGGCCACGAGCAGATCGCTCAGCCCGAAGCCCGATTCGCCCACGATCTCGATGCGGCTCGCCGCGCGCGCCCCGCGGCGCGCGTCGGGCTGCAACGCCTCCACGCGGTAGAGGAACGATCCGGATCGCAGCCGCGTGCGCCAGGCGCGGATCTCCACCAGGTCTGCGTGCGTGAAGTCGATCGTCTCGCGCACGTTCCGCGTGAACACCGGCACCCCGCGCCAGGTGA
>JAYUMO010000099.1:0-10140 GCA_043762555.1 Gemmatimonadaceae bacterium
GCTTGACGCATCTTTCCCCGACGCGTACGTTGGTACCGAACGTTCGTTCGAAGGCCAATGGGAGGTTCATGGCGAACGCCAACACCAACAAGGACCAGAAGCTCGACGCCCTCCTGTCGGCCGCCGCCCGAGTGTTCGCCGAGCGCGGCTACCACCAGACCAGTATGCGCGATCTCGCGCGGGCGTCGGGGGTCTCGTTGGCCGGCCTCTACTACTATGTAGAGAGCAAGGAGGAGCTGCTCTACCTCATCCAGCGGCGCAACTTCGAGCGGGTGATCGCCGGGATGCGCGAGCGGCTGATCGACGCCACCGACCCGGTAGACCGCCTGATGAAGTTCATCGACAACCACCTCGACTATTTCGCCTCCCACATGGCGGAGATGAAGGTGCTCTCCCACGAAGCCGGCGCGCTCTCGGGCGAAGCGCTGAGCACCGTGGAGGAGATGAAGCGGGAGTACGTCCGCGCGCTCATGGACATCCTGGCCGACATCGAGGAGACGCACGGACCCGCGCACGCCAACCGGCGCGTGGCCGCGTATTCGCTGTTCGGGATGATGAACTGGATCTACAACTGGTACGACCCGCTCGGAGACCTCGGCGTGGAGCTGCTCGCGCAGAATATCGGGCGCATCTTCCTCGGCGGCTACGTCGGGCTGCCCGTGGCCGTCGCCTCGCTGCCCCGTGTGTCCGCCGGCTGACCCTCGCATGCTCTATTTGCCCCTCACTTCCATAGACCGGGACCGATCATGACCGCCACGATGACTGACAAGGGGACCGCGATGCTCGTCACGTACCGCAAGGATGGCAATGTCGCGGTGCTCGAGTTGAATGATCCGCCGGCGAACACGTACACGCACGAAATGATGAAGCAGCTGGATGAGTGCATCATCAAGGCGCGCTTCGACAACGACGTGCAGGTGATCATCCTGCGCGGCGCGGGAGAGAAATTCTTCTCGGCCGGCGCGAACATCAACATGCTGAACACGGTGGACCCCGTGTTCAAGTACTTCTTCTGCCTGCACGCGAACGAGACGCTGAGCCGGCTGGAGCAGACGCCGAAGCTGGTGATCGCGGCGTTGAACGGCCACTGCGTTGGCGGCGGGCTCGAGATCGCGATGGCGGCGGACATCCGGATCGCGCGGCAGGACGCGGGGAAGGTGGGCCTACCCGAGGTGAACCTTGGCGTGCTCCCCGGCACGGGCGGCACGCAGCGGCTGCTGCGCCTCGTGGGCAAGTCCAAGGCGATCGAGCTCATGGTCACCGGGCGCACCTTCTCCTTCGAGGAAGCGCAAACGCTCGGGATCGTGAACGAGGTGTTCGCGAAGGACGATTGGTGGGACCAGGTGCTGCTCTACGCGCGCCAGTTCACGCTGCCGGGGAAGGCGGCGATGGCGGTCGGGCACATCAAGCGTGCGGTGCAGAGCGGCGGCGAGGTGCCGTTGGAGTACGGGCTCGCGATGGAGCGCGAGCTGCAGAGCCTGCTCTTCAAGAGCAGCGATGCCAAGGAAGGGCTCGCCGCCTACGTCGAGAAACGGCAGCCCAACTTCAAGGGGAAGTGAGCGGGATGACGGCAGCGGCCGTGGATCATTTTCCCCTTCGGCTGGTGATCGGCGGCGAGCGCGTGGACGCCGCCGCCGGCCGAACCTTTTCGGTGGAGAATCCGGCCACCGAGGAGATCATCGCGCAGGTGGCGGAGGGGGACGCGTCGGACATCGACCGCGCGGTCGCGTCGGCGCGCGCGACCTTCGAGAGCGATGGCTGGCGGGGGATGAGCGCGCGAGCGCGCGGCGCCGCCGTCTCCCGGTTGGGCGAGCTGATCGCAAGCCACAAGGATGAGCTCGCGCGACTCGAGACGCTGAACAACGGGAAGCCGCTCTTTGAGTCGGCGATCGACGTGAAGCTCACCGCCGACACCTTCAAGTACTACGGCGGGTGGGCGGACAAGATCCAAGGCGAGACGATCCCGGTGGACGGGCCTTTTTTCAACTACACGCTGCGGGAGCCGCTCGGCGTGATCGGCGCGATCGTCCCCTGGAACTTCCCGATGTCGCTCGCGGCGTGGAAGGTCGCGCCGGCGCTCGCGTGCGGGAACACGGTGGTGCTGAAGCCGGCGACGCAGACCCCCTTCACGGCGATCCGTATGGCGGAGCTCGCGCTCGAGGCGGGGCTGCCGGCGGGAGCGCTCAACTGCGTGCCGGGCCAGGGGAAGACGGCGGGGATGGCGCTCGTGCGTCACCCGCAAGTGGACAAGATCGCGTTCACGGGCTCGACAGAAGTGGGGAAGCTCGTGATGCGCGAGGCGGCGGCGACGGTCAAGAAGCTCTCGCTCGAGCTGGGCGGGAAGTCGCCGAATATCGTGTTTGCCGACGCGGATCTCGACGCCGCGGCGCGGGGCGCGCTCACCGGCATCTTCTACGGGAAGGGCGAGGTGTGCGCGGCGGGCTCGCGGCTGCTCGTGGAGGACTCGGTGCGCGAGGCACTCACCGCGAAGATCCTCGAGCGCGCGAAGAAGATGGTGGCCGGCGACCCGCTCAACCCGAAGACTCGGCTCGGCGCGATCGTCTCGAAGCCGCAGATGGAGAGCGTGCTCCGCTACATCAAGATCGGGCGGGACGAAGGGGCCGAGCTGCTCGCGGGCGGCGAGCGGACGCGGGTGAACGGGAAGGGCTACTTCGTGCAGCCGACGATCTTCGGCGGCGTGACGTCGGCGATGACGATCGCGCGCGAGGAGATTTTCGGCCCGGTGCTGGCGATGATGACCTTCAGCGGCGGCATCGAGGGCGCGACCGCGCTCGCGAACGAGACGATCTACGGGCTCGCCGCCGGGATCTGGACGCGCGACATCGGCAAGGCGCTGCGCACGGCGCGCGCGGTGCGCGCCGGCACGGTGTGGATCAACAGCTACAACATGTACGACCCGGCGTCCCCCTTCGGGGGCTACAAGCACTCGGGCTTCGGACGCGAGCTGGGCGTGCACGCGCTCGACGGTTACACGCAGGTGAAATCGGTGTGGGTGGACCTGTCGTGAAGCTCGTTCCCCGCGACGCGGTGATCGTGGACGCCGTGCGCACGCCGATCGGCCGCCATGGCGGCGCGCTCGCGCACGTGCGGCCGGACGATCTTGCGGCGGTGGCGATCCGCGCGCTGCTGGAACGCACCAAAGTGGACCCGGCGACGATCGACGACGTGATCTTCGGCTGCGCGAATCAGGCCGGCGAGGACAACCGCAACGTGGCGCGGATGGCCGCGCTGCTCGCCGGCCTCCCCGTGGACGTGCCCGGGCAGACGGTGAACCGGCTCTGCGCCTCCGGGCTCCAGGCGATCACGAGCGCGTCGCACGCGGTGCGCGCGGGCGAGGGCGACGTGTTCATCGCCGGCGGCGTAGAGAGCATGTCGCGCGCGCCGTGGGTGCAGCTCAAGCCCGAGGAGGGCTTCACGCGCGCGGCGCCGGATTCCGCGGACACCACCGTGGGCTGGCGCTTCGTGAATCCCAAGATGCCGCGCGAGTGGACGATCTCTCTCGGCGAGACGGCGGAGGAAGTGGCGCGCCGCGGGCGGATCTCGCGCGAGGAGCAGGACGGCTTCGCGCTGGAGAGTCAACAGCGCGCCGCGCGCGCGATCGCCGAGGGGCGTTTCGCGGCCGAGATCGTGCCGGTGCGGGTGCCGGGGAAACGCGGAGCGGAGACGGTGGTCGATCGCGACGAGCACCCCCGCCCCGAAACCACGTTGGCTTCGCTCGCCGCGATGACGCCCGCCTTCGTAAAGGAACGGGGCACGGTGACGGCGGGCAGCTCGAGCGGGATCAACGACGGTGCGAGCGCGGTGCTGATGATGTCCGCCGAGTCGGCGGCGCGGACGGGACGCGCGCCGATGGCGCGCGTGGTCGCCACCGCCGCCGCCGGGGTCTCCCCCGAGGTGATGGGGCTCGGCCCCGTGCCCGCGGTGCGCAAGGCGCTCGCGCGCGCGGGCCTCACGATGAAGGAGATCGACCTGGTGGAGCTCAATGAGGCGTTCGCGTCCCAGGCGCTCGCCTGCATGCGCGAACTCGGCATGGACGCGGCGCGTGTGAACGTGAATGGCGGGGCGATCGCCCTCGGGCATCCCCTCGGCGCGTCCGGCGCGCGGGTGGTGACCACGCTGCTGCACGAGATGCGGCGCCGCAAGGCGCGCTACGGCTTGGCGACGATGTGCATCGGCGTCGGCCAGGGACTGGCCGCGATCTTCGAGCGGGTGGACGCGTGAGCTACGAGAACGTGCTGCTCGCGCGCGATGGGGGGGTGGGCACGCTCACCCTCAACCGCCCGAGCAAGCTGAACGCCTTCGCCGGTGACATGCGCCGCGAGCTCGCCGACGCGCTCGATGAGCTCGAGCGCGATGATGCGATGCGCGTCATCATCATCACGGGTGCCGGGCGCGGCTTCTGCGCCGGCGCCGACGTCGGCTACCTGCGCGAGTTGATCGATCGCAGCGATGTGGAGGCGATGACCGCGCTCATCGAGGCCGGCCGGCGCGTGGTGACGACGATCCGCGCGAGCGCGAAGCCGGTGATCGGGAGCATCAATGGCGTCGCGGCGGGCGGCGGCGCCAACCTTGCCCTCGCGTGCGACCTGCGGATCGCCAGCCGCGACGCCCAGCTCGGCCAGACGTTCAATCGCATCGGACTCCATCCCGACTGGGGCGGCACCTATTTCCTCCCGCGGCTCGTGGGGCCCGCCAAGGCGCTCGAGCTCTTCTGGATGGCGGATGTGATCGATGCGGACGAGTGCCTGCGGCTCGGCCTCTTCAACCAGGTCGTGGCGCCGGAGGCGCTCGCCGCGGAAACGATGAAGCTGGCGCGCACGCTCGCCGCGAAGCCGACGCTTTCCATCGCGATGGCGAAGCGGGCGGTGTACCGCTCCCTCTCGCATACGCTGCCCGAGATGCTCGATTACGAATTGGACGCGCAGCTCCGTTGCTTCCGCAGCGGCGATGCGCGCGAAGGGATCACGGCGTTCACCGAGAAGCGCGCACCGAAGTTTTTTTCCGCCGCACCCGCCCCACCGACGGCGCGCTGACGGCGGCCAGACACCTCCTGACGGAGCCACGCATGGCGCTCACCAAGATCTCGAACTTCGACGACTGGATCGACCTGTTCAAAGTGTGGCAGGACGACATCGGCATCGAAGCCAAGGAGCTCAAAGACTATAAGTTCGACGTCAAGCTCGCCGACCTGGACGTGGCCGAGATCGAATTCGGGCACTACGCGGGCCAGGCCAAGTGGAAGACGGTGATGCACATTCCCGACCAGCGCATCCGCGATGCGCTTCAGACGCTGATCATCTACCAGGGCGACACCGAATTCGCTTCGGTGGAGCAGCAGCGCGCCCTGCTCCAGAACGCGCCGAGCGACTACGACCTGCTCTCGATCTACCGCGTGATGGCGGAGGAGATGCGGCACGGCTGGCAGATGTCGTACCTTCTCGTGTCGCACTTCGGCGATGAAGGGAAGCGCGAGGCGGAGAAGCTCCTGTCGCGCCGCGCCGACGAGCACGAGCGCCTCCTCGGCTCCTTCAACGAGGCCGTGGAGAACTGGCTTGACTTCTTCGCCTACACCGAATTCATCGACCGGGATGGCAAGTACCAACTGCAGATGATGTCCACGTCGGCCTTCGCGCCGCTCTCGCGCTCCATGAAGCCGATGCTCAAGGAGGAATCGTTCCACCTCGGCACCGGCAACAACGGGCTGCTCCGGATCATCAAGGCGGGGCGGATCCCGACCGGTGTCATGCAGCGCTACTTCAACAAGTGGGTCTCCACCGCGTTCGATCTCTTCGGCACCGACCGCTCGAGCTCGGCGCAGTGGGCGTACACGTGGGGGCTCAAGGGGCGCTTCGATGAGCGCACCAACCCGCAGCCGGCGGCCGCGGCGCATCTCAACGAGGGCGCGCGCGAGCTCTACCGCCAGGAGGTCCAGGGGCTGATCGACCGGCTCAACATGTATGTGCCCGAGGATCAGACCAAGCTCATGATCCCGAACGTGAAGTTCAATCGCCGGATCGGCGAATACAAAGGGATGACGTTCACGATCGATGGCGAGCCGATGCCGCGCGCGAAGTACGAGGCGTACTTGGCGTCGATGCTTCCCACGGCCCCCGATCGGGAGCTGCTGCGGAACATTTTCAAGGAAAGCGACTGGATCCAGCCGAAGAAGAGTGACGACTAGCCTCGAGCGGCCGCGGCTGATCGCGCATCGCGGGATCTCTCGCGAACGCCCGGAGAACACGCTCCCGGCGTTCCTGCGCGCGCTCGAGCTCGGTGCCGACGGCATCGAGCTGGATGTCCGCGCAACGAAGGACGGCATCGTGGTGGTGCACCACGATGAGATCCCGCGCGCCACCGCGCCGGACCGCTCGCTCGCCGGCCGTCGCATCGACGCGCTCACCTTCGACGAGCTGCAGGGCTTCTCGGTGGACGGCGCGGCGCTCATCCCCACGCTCGCCGAGGTGCTCGCGGCGATGCGCGGGCGGCTGGATGTCTTCGTCGAGCTGAAGGGGCACGGCATCGAAGGCCGCGTGCTCGACGTGATCCACGCGTCCCCCGCCCCGGCCCGGTGCGCCGTGCACAGCTTCGACCACGAAGCGATCAGGCGCATCCGGTCGGTGGCGTCGTGGGTGCGCGCGGGGATCCTGTTCGACGCGGCGCCGAAGGATGTCGTCGCCGAGATGCGGCACGCCGACGCGCGCGATGTCTGGCCCCGGGAGGATCTGATCGACGCCCCGCTCGTCGCCGCGGTGCAAGGCGCCGGCGGCCGGGTGCTCGCCTGGACGGTGAACCTGCCGGCGCGCGCGCTCTCTCTCGCCGGATTGGGCGTGAGCGGCCTCTGTACCGACGCCTTCCCCGAGCTGCGCGAGGCGTTCGCATCGTGACGCCATCACTGCGCGTCGCCGTCATCGGCGCCGGCACGATGGGCCATGGCATCGCGTACGTCTGCGCGCGGGGCGGCCACAACGTGATGGTCACCGACGCGAGCGAGGAGCAGCGGAAGCGCGGCATGATCCAGATCGGCGCGGCGTTCGCCAAGGCCGTCGACCGGGGAAAGGCCACGCCCGAGGAACGCCTCGCCGGGGTGGAGCGGATCCGCTCGGTGCCCACGGTGGGCGACGCGGTGCACGAGGCCCAACTGGTGATCGAGGCGATCCCCGAGCGGCTCGAGATGAAGCGCGCGCTATTCACGGAGATCGAGCCGCTCGTGAGCCGCGATGCGCTGCTCGCGACGAATACGAGCTCGCTGTCGATCGCCGCCATCGGCACCGGCCTGCGCTATCCCGATCGCCTCTTCGGTCTCCACTTCTTCAATCCCGTGGCGGTCATGCAGTTGGTCGAGATCGTACGCGCGGCGAGGACGAGCGACGTCGCCGTCGACCGGGCGCGCGCCTTCGCCGCGTCGGTGGGCAAGACGCCGATCGTCGTGCGCGACACGCCCGGGTTCGCGACGAGCCGCCTCGGCGTCGTGCTCGGGCTCGAGGCGATCCGCATGCTCGAGCAGGGCGTCGCGAGCGCCGAGGACATCGATCGCGCGATGGAGCTCGGTTACAATCATCCGATGGGACCGCTGCGGCTGACCGATCTGGTGGGCCTCGACGTGCGGCTCGCGATCGCCGATCATCTCGCCGCCACGCTCGGCGGCGCCACGTACGAGGCGCCGGCGCTCCTGCGCGAGAAGGTGCGTCGCGGCGAGCTCGGCAAGAAGACGGGCCAAGGATTTTACCGCTGGGAGAATGAACGATGAGCCAGGCTGGCGTGGTACTCTATGAGGTGCGTGGGCGCGTGGCGCTGGTCACCGTCAATCGACCGGAGAAGCGCAACGCATTGGACCTGCACGTGCGCGCCGGATTGCACGCGGCGTTCGACAGCGCGCGCTCCGATGTCGCGGTGCGCGTGGTGGTGCTCACCGGATCGGGCGACAAGGCCTTCATCGCCGGCGCCGACATCGCCGAGTTCGAGGGGCGCACACCGGTGGACCAATGGCGGTCGATGTCCCAGTCGCCGGTGTTCGACGTGCCGGAGCGGTGCCCCAAGCCCGTCATCGCCGCGGTGAACGGATTCTGCCTCGGCGGCGGTATGGAGCTCGCGCTCGCATGCGATATCCGGATCGCGAGCAGCGCCGCCAAGTTCGGGCAACCCGAGGTCAATCTCGGGATCATTCCCGGCGGCGGCGGCACGCAGCGGCTGCCGCGCGTCGCCGGCCTCGGCGCGGCGCTCCGGCTCATCCTCTCCGGCGACGTCGTGGACGCCGCGGAGGCCCTCCGGCTCGGCATCGTGTCCGAGGTCACCGAGCCCGCCGCGCTGATGCCACGTGCTCTGGCGCTCGCCGAGACGATCGCGTCACGGAGCCCGGTGGCGGTCGCGGCCGCCAAGGAGGCGACGCGCGCCGCGCTCAGCCTGCCGCTCGAGGATGGGCTCAAGCTCGAGCGCGCGCTCTTCCAACTCTGCTTCGCGAGCGCGGACAAGGTGGAAGGGGTGCGTGCCTTCCTGGAGAAGCGCGCGGCCAACTTCACGGGCCGCTAGCACCATCGTGAGCCCTGCGGAGTACCGGGTCACCGACTTCCACATCCACATCCAGCCCTGGCGGCAGATGAAGCCGGCGGCGATGGAGGTGATGCGGCGCGGCAAGGAGGAGCACTTCGAGTTCCTGCTCGCCCTCATGGATGACCCGAAGCTCCTGCTCCGGCTGATGGACGAGCAGGGGATCCGCCGCGTGGGCATGGTGAATTACCCGAGCCCCAACATCATTGGCTTCGACGATTCCACCAACGAGTTCGCCGCGCACTATGCGGCGGCGGACCCGGCTCGCCTGATCCCGTACGGCGGGGTGGATCCGGTCACGACGCGGGACGCGCGCGGCGCCGTGGAGGCCCTCCTCGCCATGGGAACGCGCGTGCTCAAGCTGCACCCGCCGCACCAAGGGTTCGCCGCCAACGACTACACGAAGGGATTGGACGCGCTCGGCACGATCTATCGCATGTGCGAGGCACGCGGACTCCCGGTACTGGTGCACACGGGCACGAGCATCTTTCCCGGCGCCCGCAGCAAGTACGGGAATCCGATGGAGCTCGACGATGTGGCGATCGACTTCCCCGCCCTGCGGCTCATCATGGCGCACGGCGGCCGCCCGCTCTACATGCAGGAGGCGTTCTTCATCCTGCGCCGGCACCGGCACGTGATGCTCGACCTCTCCGGCATCCCGCCGCGCTCACTGCTTGAGTACTTCCCGCGGATCGCCGAGCTCGAGAGCCAACTTCTCTGGGGGACGGATTGGCCGAGCCCCGGCGTGTCGAGCATGCGCAAGAACGTGGATCAGTTCCTCGCCCTGCCGCTCTCCGACGGCCTCAAGCGCGCGGCGCTCGAGAGCAATTCGGAGCGCCTGCTCCCGTGAGCGCCGGCGGGAGCAACGCGCGGAGCAGCGGGTGCGTACTTCTGAAGACGCGGCCGCGCGCTCTGGCGTGCCGACGCGCCCGCCCGTAATTTCGCGTTCCCCCCAGGTCAACATCTTTTTAGGAGACCCCCCAAGCGATGCGTACGATCGCCGTCGCGCTCAGTCTCGTGATCGTCGGCACCGTCTCGGCGCAAGCGCCCAAGACGCCGCCGCCCGCGAGTGACACCGCGAAAAAAACGCCGCCCGGCCCCGGAGCCGTCTCCGTGCCGAACGCGGATCCGTTCCCCAGCACGTACAAGCCCTTCCCGTCGAAGACGACGCTGATCAAGGGCGCCACGATCCTCACCGCCGCGGGCCCCCGGATCGAGGGCGGCTCGGTGCTGCTCAAGGACGGGCGGATCGTCGCGGTGGGCAAGGACATCGCCGCACCCGCCGATGCGGTCGTGATCGACGGCGCGGGGAAGTTCATCACCCCCGGGATCATCGACACGCACTCGCACCTCGGCGTCTATCCGGCGCCGGGCACGGAGGCCAACAGCGACGGCAACGAGGCGGTGCGCCCGTCGACGCCGTACGTGTGGGCCGAGCATTCGGTGTGGCCGCAGGATCCGCAAGTCCCGCGCGATCTCGCGGGAGGCGTCACCACCCTGCAGGGGCTCCCGGGTTCGGCAAATCTCTTCGGCGGCCGGAGCGTCGTGCTGAAGGTCGTGCCTTCGCGCAGCGTG
>JAYUMO010000100.1:0-5610 GCA_043762555.1 Gemmatimonadaceae bacterium
AGCACCGTGCGACTCCGCGCCACGAAGTTCTCGAGCCTCACTCAGGATGGCTGGCTCTACGCCGGCACATTGGGCATCACCCCGATCTGGCGGCTCAATTTCCAGGTCACCGGCGGCCTCCGGAAGCAGACCGAGATCATCCCGGGCCTGCCGGGTCTCCCCGGCGTCTCCAGCGGGGAGACGACCGTGAACTGGTACGGCCTCGACGCGGACTTCGGGCTCACGCGCTCCTGGTTCCTGTTGATCTCCGGGACGCACACGCAAGGCGGCATCGAGACCAATGACCAGGTCTTTACCAGCCTGAGCTACCGGTTCTAGGCTCGCTGGGCGGCGCCTACCGCGCGTCCGATCGTCAGACCACGGCTGGCACGAAAGCGTGAGGGGCGGTACTCTCTGCGCACCCTCTCCCCGCCCCGATGACCTATCACGCGCTCCACCAGCGTCGTTGGCGCATCGCGATCGCGCTCACCGCGGTCGTGGTCGTCGTCTACTTCGGCTTCATCGCGCTCATCGCCTACGAGAAGGCGTTCATGGGCACGCTGATCACCCCCGGGCTCACCGTCGGGATCCTGGCCGGCGCCCTCGTGATCGTCTCCGCGTGGCTGCTCACCTGGGGCTACGTGCGCTGGGCCAACACCCATTACGACGCGCGGCTCGCGGAGCTGCGGAGGGACGGTTGACGCAGGCCGCGCCGGCGCCCACAACAGCCACCGCGATCGGGCAGCCCAACGCGGTGGCGATGGGGTTCTTCTTCCTCTTCATCGCGATCACGCTCGGGATCACCTACTGGGCCGCGCGCCGCACGCGCACCACCGAGCAATTCTACGCCGCGGGGCGTACGGTGAGCGCGGGGCAGAACGGACTCGCGCTGGCCGGTGACTACATGAGCGCCGCGAGCTTCCTCGGGATCGCGGGACTCGTGGCGACGAGCGGCTTCGACGGGCTCATCTACTCCACGGGGTGGCTCGTGGGCTGGCCGGTGGTGCTCTTCCTGATCGCGGAGCCGCTCCGGAACCTCGGCAAGTACACCTTCGCCGACGTCGTCGCCACGCGCATGCGCCAGACGCCGGTGCGACTGGCCGCGTCGCTCGGCACGCTCTCCACGGTCATCCTCTATCTCATCGCGCAGATGGTGGGCGCGGGCACGCTCATCCGCCTGATGTTCGGGCTCTCATACGAATCGGCGGTGGCGATCGTGGGCGCGGCGATGATCGCCTACGTGCTCTTCGGCGGCATGATCGCCACGACCTGGGTGCAGATCGTGAAAGCCACACTGCTCCTGAGCGGCGCGACCCTTCTCGCGCTGCTCGTGCTCGTACGCTTCGGGATGAATCCGCTCGCGCTCTTTGCCGCGGCGAGCGCCAAGTACGGCGCGGCGGTGCTGCAGCCGGGCGGGCTGGTGTCGAAACCGCTCGACACGATCTCGCTCGGCCTCGCGCTGATGTTCGGCACGGCCGGGCTCCCGCACATCCTGATGCGCTTCTACACGGTGCCCGACGCGCGCGCCGCGCGCCGCTCGGTCTTCTTCGCCACCGGGCTGATCGGCTTCTTCTACCTGCTCACCTTCGTGCTCGGCTTCGGTGCGATGGTGCTCGTGGGCCCGGACGCGATCAAAGCCGTGGACAAGGGCGGGAACATGGCGGCGCCGCTCTTGGCCGAGTTCCTAGGGGGCACGCCCTTCCTCGGCTTCATCGCGGCGGTGGCCTTCGCGACGATCCTCGCGGTGGTGGCCGGGCTCACGCTGTCCGGCGCCGCCGCGCTCTCGCACGATCTCTGGACGAGCGTCGTGCGGTCGGGAAAGGCGCGCGAGGGGGAGGAGTTGCGCGTGGCGCGCCTGGCGACGCTCGTGCTCGGCCTCGTGGCGGCGTCGCTCGGCATCACCTTCAAGGGGCAGAACGTGGCGTTTATGGTGGGGCTCGCCTTCGCGATCGCGGCGAGCGCGAACTTCCCCGCCCTCGTGCTCTCGATCTTCTGGCGCCGCTGCACGACGAACGGCGCGGTGGCGAGCATGCTCTTCGGCACCTTCGCCACGCTGCTCCTCATCTATCTGTCACCGGTGGTGCAGGTGGACATCCTGCACCGGGCGGCGGCGTGGTTCCCGCTGCGCAACCCAGGGATCGTGACCATCCCCGGCTCGTTCATCGTCGCGTTCGTCGTCTCGATGCTCGGCAATGACACGAGCGCGATGGAACTGTTCGACGGCAGCGTGCACGACATGGTGGCGGGCAAGATCCACCGCTGAGCCACCCGGGCGCACCCTAGAAGTACACGGCGAGCACGAGCGAGAGCAGCGAAGCGTTCACGTCGATCGTCTTCGCGGTGGCGGTGGTCGTGGTGGTGGTCGACGTCGAGCCTTCGGTCCGGTGCGTTTCGTTGTAGGTGACCCGCAAGCCCGCCGCCGCGCCGAGGCTGATGTGCGGGGTGATCATGTAGTTGGCTCCGAGCTCGGCGAAGGCGCCGGCGCCCCACACCCAGCTGTCGACGTATTGCGTGCCGAACGTGACGCGTTGGCCTCCGCCCAGCAGGACGACGCCTACCGTGTGGAAGTAGAGTGTGGATGGCGCGAGCGGGCGGTAGCCCCGCACGCCGAAGCGCACCGTCCCGCCGCCGGACGAGCCACCCTGCCCGGGCAACAGCGTGTCCGAGGTCTGGGTGGTGAGGTTCGAGTACGCGCCCGAAGCATCGAGCAGCCAGGCACTCCGCGGTGACCGGAAGTAGAGCGCACCGGCGCTCACGAACGAGAAGCCGGCCGTGAACTGCGCGGCCCATTGGCCCTTGTGGAAGGGGGTAGAATCGGCCGCCGATTGCTGCGAGTGAAGCGTTGGCGCGGCGAGCGAGAGCGCCAGAGAACACGATGCGACCACGGGTGCCAGACGCATGGGAACCTCTGCGGAGCGGGTGGACGAGGATGGCGGTTCGAGTGCGGCGTACCATGGAGCGCGGGAGGTACATGAGCAAGTTCTCATGGCAGGGCGTATCTTGCCGAGCGAGGCGCAGGCGGCGAAACCGTGTTCCATCGCTGCCGTACTGACGGTGACAGCCTCGGTGCAGGCTCGACCATTCGCGGAACGCGCGCCGCTCCTCCGGAGGGAACGTGGACGACGGAACCATGGCGCTGCTGATCGGGCTCTTGGGGACCGTGCTGGGCTTCCTCATCATCGGCGCCGCGCTCGCGGGCGCGTGGATCCTCGGCCGGGCGCGCGGTCAGCGCGATGCGGCCGCGGCGCGGGATACCTCAGGCGTGGGTGCACCCGATGTCACGCGCCAACTCGCCCGGGTCGAGCAGCTCGTCGTGGACATGGGCGTGGAGATCGAACGGCTTTCGGAGTCGCAGCGCTTCAGCGCCCGTCTCTTGGCGGAGCGGGAAGCGAAGCCCGGCATTCCGGAATAGGGGCTCGCGGTACGCCGCTGGCCGCGGCCCGGCCATCCTCGTACCTTCTCCGTCCACTACGCCGGATGCCGCCAATGGAATTGCGAGACCAGCTGCAGTCCGCACTCGGCAGCGCCTACACGATCGAGCGCGAGCTTGCGGGCGGCGGCATGGCGCGCGTGTTCGTCGCCACCGAGAACCGGCTGCACCGCAGCGTGGTCGTGAAGGTGCTCTCGCCGGAGCTCGCCTTGGGCGTGAGCGCCGGCCGCTTCGAACGCGAGATCCAGGTCGTCGCGCAGCTCCAGCAGGCCAACATCGTCCCGCTCCTCTCGGCCGGCGAGACGAACGGCCTGCCGTACTTCACCATGCCGTTCGTCGAGGGCGAGTCGCTGCGCGCGCGCATGGCGAAGACCGGCGCGCTGCCGGCAGCCGAGAGCGTCGGCATCCTGCGCGACATCGCGCGTGCGCTGGGCTACGCGCACGCGCACGGCGTCGTCCACCGGGACATCAAGCCCGAGAACGTCCTCCTTTCGCATGGGACGGCGGTCGTCTCCGATTTCGGGATCGCCAAGGCGTTGTCGGCGTCGCGCACCTCAGCGGGCGACGCGAGTTTCACGCAGACCGGCACATCGATCGGGACGCCGACGTACATGTCGCCCGAGCAGGCGGCGGGCGACCCGGACGTGGATCATCGCGCCGACATCTACGCCTTCGGCTGCGTCGCCTACGAGCTGCTCGGAGGGCGGCCGCCCTTCGTCGGGCCCACGCCACAGCGCGTGATCGCGGCGCACCTGAGCGAGAAGCCGCGCCCGGTCGGCAAGCTGCGGCCCGGCGTGCCGGCGGGGCTCGCGGCGCTGATCATGCGATGCCTGGAGAAGTCGCCAGCGGATCGCCCGACGACGGCCGACGAGATCGTTCAGGCGCTCGACACGATCGCAGCGCCGAGCGGAGTGAACCTGTCGCCGCGGCCCGGTCCGCTCGCCCGAATGGACACGCGAACCCGGCGCACGATGACCGGCGTGGTGGTCGTGCTCACCGTGGCTCTCGTGGGCGCCTCGATCTGGCGCGCCGCCCGGTCGCGCGCGGGCGGCGCCGACAAGTCGATCGCCGTGCTCCCGCTCGCCAATCTGAGCGGTGACAGGGCGAACGATTATTTCGGCGAAGGGCTCGCCGAGGAGATGACGGGCGCGCTCAGCAAGGCGGGGCTGCGGGTGATCGGTCGGGGCAGCGCACGCGCGTTGGCGGCGAAGGGGCTCGACGCACAGGCGATCGCGCGCCAGCTGGGAGTCGGCACCGTGCTGCAGGGAACGGTGCAACGCGCGGATCAGCAGGTGCGGATCACGGTGAGCCTGACGTCCGCGAGCGACGGTTCGGTGCTGTGGAGCGAGAAGTACGATCGCCAGCTCAAGGACGTCTTCGCGGTGCAGGATGAGATCGCGCGGAGCGTGGCGAACGAATTGAGGGTGACGATGATCGGCGGAGCGGCGCGCACGCTGGTGCTGAACGAGACGAGCGATCCGGAGGCGCACGCGCTTTACCTCCAGGGCCTGTACCTCTGGAATCGGCGGACCCCCACCACCTTGCGAACGGCGGTTCAATTGTTCGAGCAGGCGGTCGCGCGCGATCCGAAGTACGCCCGCGCGTTGGGCGGCATCGCGCTCGCGTATGTGGTCCTGGCGGTATACGACGATGTTTCGCCCGACGAGATGATCGCCAAGGCGCGAAGTGCGGCGCAGCGCGCGCTCGCGATCGACAGCACGCTGGTCGAGGCGTATACGGCGCTCGGCTATGCCGACGCCACCCAATGGCGAAATGGCGACGCGGAACGATCGTTCGCGCGCGCGATCGAGCTGGATTCGACGTTCGCGACCGCCCACTTCTGGCGCGCCCTGCTCCTGCAGCATATCGGTCGGCTGGACGACGCCTTGCGAGAGCTGGCGCGGGCTCGCTCGCTCGAACCGGCATCTCTCATCATCAACCTCAACCCCGCGCTCATGATGGTCGTCGCCCGGCGGTACCGGGAGGCGGATTCCGTGGCACGGCACGTCCTCGCCCTGGACGGCGGATTCGTGCTCGCCTCCTACATGCTGGGCCGGGCGCTGGTCGAATTGAATCAGGAAGACAGTGCGATCGCGATCTTCAAGCGGCTCGCCGAGGGGAGGACGCTGCGCGCGTCGGAGATAGCGGGGATGCTCGCGTACGCTTACGTGCGTGCACGACACCCCGACAGCGCGCGCGCG
>JAYUMO010000101.1:0-19709 GCA_043762555.1 Gemmatimonadaceae bacterium
TCCGCGAAGAGCCGCTCGGCGACCACCACCGTCTCATCGAAGAGCGTGTCGCGGAAGTGCGTGCCGATGAGCTGCGCCTTGGGCTTCCCGATCGCGAACTCCACGGTCCGGTTCACCGACGTGAAGCGCCCTTCCCGGTCCACGCTGAAGATCGCGTCGGAGGCGGTCTCGACGAGTCGCTCGTACCGCGCCTCGGACTCCGCCATCGCGTCGCGGGCGCGACGCTCATCGGTGACGTCGAGCAGCGACGCGATGCTGCCCGTGACCGCGTTGCCTTCGCGCAGGGGCGCGTTGCTCACCGCCACGATCCGCCGCTCCCCGCCGGCGCCGAGCACCACCGTCTCGTAGCGCTGCGGCTCGCCGGCCGTCGCACGCGCGTGGCGCCGCGCCACCTCGTCGCGCGATTCCGGCGGGAGCAGATCGTCCACCGGGCATCCCGTGAGATCGCCCGCGGCCACGCCGAAGAGCCCGTGCGCCGCCGGGTTCGCGTACACCACGTGCCGCTTGAGATCGCTGATCACGATCGCGTGGCTCGTCGCCTCCACGACGAGTCGATAGCGATCGAGCTCCGGGCGCCGGTCGACCACTAGAAACTCCACTCCCGGAAGAGATCGAAGCCGAATTGCTGCGGGCGGTTGCCGCTCGGCGTCGAGCCCGGCTTGCAGAGCAGCGCCGCGGAGCTGGGCTCCATGCTCGCCTGCAGGAAGAAGCGGTCGCCCAGCCGCTGCTCGATGGACACGCCGAGCGATTGCGAGAACGACGTGGAGCTCGACGACGCGCTCTGCAGCCAGCAGAGGCCCGCGTTCGCGGCCACGTAGGTGCGATCGCCTAACTGTTTGCCGAAGCCGAAGCGCGAGCCGTAGAGCGCGCTGTTCTGCGCGTTCGGCTCATTCTGCGGCGTCGTCGTCGCGCCGGTCTGGATCATCACCTGGTCCACCCAGCGGAGCTGGCTCGAGAGGGCGCCCTCCATCACCGTCCCCAGGCTGGGCAAGAGCGCCGACGTGAGCGCGTTGCGGCTCTGGACGTCGTTCGCGCCGCCGAAATTCGGTTGGCCGAAAATGAGGTAGCTGAGGATCTCCGAATCCGAGAGCGCGTACCGTTCGCCGCTCGAGAAATCGGCGTGCGGGGTGTTGGTGGTCCCGGTGATGTGCGCCAGGATCTTGACGTCCTCGCCCTGCCGGTTCGCCTGCCGCACGGTGCTCGACGCCCACACGTCGAGCTGGCCGCCCGCTTCCACGTCGCCGTAGAAGGACACGTGCCCGCTGTCCACTTGGAAGGTGCGCTGCACGAGGCCGAGATCGAGGCGATAGGCGCCGCGGCGCACATCGATGCGGCCGGTGAGCCGCTGCGTGCCGGAGCCGGTGATTTGCACGGCGCCGCCGAGCTTGATCTCCGACTGCTGGGAGCGCAGCCACACCTGATCGCCGATCATGACGTCGAGCCCTTCCACGCGCAGGGCGCTGATCGCCGCGCGCACGTCCGCCGGCACCATCAACCCGAGCTCGCGGTTCCCCGTCATCGCGGGGTCGGCGAAGAGCTCGGGATCATCGAGGTCGACGACGGTGCTCTTGCGCTCGAATCCGGACAGGTAGAAGTCCGCCTTGTCCAAATCGATCCTCCCGCTCAGCGTCGCGCTGGCGAACTTGCCGCGGAGCGTCACGCTGTCCGTGACCTCCACGCGCGCGAGGCGGCGGCTGTCGATCAGCTGGAAGTTCCGCGCGCGCATCTTCAGATCGAACTCGAGCGCGCTGCGGTCGTCGCGCAGCGCGAGCAGGCTGGGCGCGAGCAGCGTGCCGGTGAGCGACAGGAAATTCCGCGACGCCGACCCGCTGCGCATCGAGAGCGTGTCGATATGGAGACCATCGGGCGCGAACCGCACGGCGGCTTGGATCGCCGTGAGGCGCACGCCGAAGCGCGGGAGGCCGACCTCCCCATCCTTCACCGCCGCGTGCCCGGCGAAGAGCGGCTGCCGTCGCGTGCCCGAGATCGCGAGGTCGGCCGATGCCGTGCCCGCGGGCTGGCTGAGGTGGGTGGAGAACAAGGCGAGGGCGTTCAGATTCACGCTGTCCGCCGTGAGGCGGCCCGAGATCGGGGCGATCGGGAAGCGCTCGGCCACCGGTCGCAGCGTGAAGTCCGCGGGGACCGTGAGCGCGAGCGTCGCGATCGCCTGGCCGCGGTCGAAGAAATCGATCCGCGTCACGAGCCGCCGTTCCGAGTAGTCGGCGTCGACGCCGAAATACGCGAAGCCGAACGATCCGAACTTCGCATCGCGGAATCGCGCCGCCAATCGCATCACGGGCGCGCCGCGCGTCCCGGAGAGGCGGAGGTCGCCGCCGACCAAACCGGCCAGCGGATTCGACGATTGGAGCAGCGCGCCGAGATCGCCGAGCGAGAGACTGTCCACCACGGCGAGGCCGTGGACATCGCCGGCGGTGGGAAGGTCACCGTGCGCCGCGATCCGACCGCCGCCCGCTCGGATCACCAGGGAATCGAGCACATCACCGCCCGGCGTCCGGGTGAAGTGCGCCGGCGCGGCGATCCGCCAGGCGTGTCCCTCGACGGCCGCGTCGAGCGAGTCGAGGGTGAGACGGAGCGTGTCGCCCGCGGTTTCGTAGGCGATCCGTCCGCCGCCGCGCACGGTGCCGGCGGGGCGGTCGGTGGCGATGGCGAGCGTGAGCGCGCCGGCGTTCCGGCCGCGCAGCACGAGCGACGTCGTGAGCGTGTCGATCCCCACCCCGGCGATCGTCGCCGAGTCCGAGCGCGTCCAGATCGTGCCGCCCGGCGCGCGCGGCAGGCCCGCGATGTCGAAGCCGCCGATCAGCCGCACGGCGGTGGCGCCGCCGGCCACCAGGCGCGTGCCGGTGAAGGTGCCTCGCGCGGTGAAGGAGTCGGCGATCGACCCGGCGAGGAAGCCGGCCACGGAGAGCTCACCCCCGAGCGAGTCGACGGGCGCGGCGGCGGTCCGCTCTCCGGTGAAGAGAGACCGCAGTCCGCCGATCGAGTCCACGTCGGCCGCGAACCGCAACGTGTCGCGCGCGCCGGCGGCGACACCGAGCATCCCCGACCCCCGCATGCGCACGCCGGTGGAGCCCACGGTGAGCGAGTCCACGCGGAGGTGCCCGCCGGCAACCGCGACCCGCGCCGTGGCATGCCGGATCCAGATCCGCGCCACGGAGGAGGTATCCACGGTGACCGCGAGCGCGCCCTCCATGGTGGCGAGCGCATCGCCGTGCACGTCGTTCACGATCGCCGCGAAGAGCCGCGTGGCGGGGAGCTCGGGGCGGCCGAGGGCGAGCGCGATGTCCACCGCCTCCGCGCGCACGGTGCCTCGCGCCCCCTCGCCGCCCGCGCTGTCCATGTCGATCAGCTCGTCGATCGCGAGCGTCCCCGCGGCGCCGGCGAGCCGCGTCGCGAGCGCGAGGCGGTCGGCGATCCCCTGCACTCTCAGCGGCCCGGAGAACGAGCCGCGCAGCGGCAGCGACGGGAAGGAGCGCGCGAGCGACGTGAAGGAGAGCGGCGCGGCGTCCAGCGTGACATCGAAGATCGTCGACCGCCCACCGGAGGTCACCCGCCCGCTCCCGGTCACGCGCGAGGGCGCCTCCGGCCCGTCGAGGTGCGTCAGGTCGGCGTCGCGGAAGCGCACATCGGTCCAGATCGAATCGAGAGTCGCGTGGCCGGTCATCGTTCCACCGAGCCGGGGGAAGGCCGGGAAGAGGTAGGTGATCGTGCGCAGGTCGAGCGCGTCGAGGCCGAGGTCGACGCCGTGGAAGACCGCGTTCGCGGGCGAGCGCAGATCGAGCTCGCCGCGCAGCGTCAGCCGCGACACCGCCCCCGGCACGTGCGCATCAGCGAAACTCAAGGTGGCGCTGTCCACCCGCCAGCGGTCGATCGGGCCGCCCGCGGCGACCACGTGGCCGGTGAACCGGCCGCGAAAATCGACGCCGAGGTCGCCGCCGTTGAACGCGCGGAGCAGATC
Organism: Gemmatimonadaceae bacterium; assembly: GCA_043762555.1. GTDB lineage: Bacteria > Gemmatimonadota > Gemmatimonadetes > Gemmatimonadales > Gemmatimonadaceae > DATKOH01. Next base: position 3,977 of record JAYUMO010000101.1, read on the forward strand.
GAAGTCCGCCGGTTCGAGCGCCAGGTCCACGTCCTTGATCACCAGCACCGGCCACCCGGCGCCGATGGTCAGGTCGCCGCGGAGGTGCGAGTTCGCCGTCCGGAGGTCCAGCTTCTTCAGCGCGTAGTCGATCGCGCGCAGGTTCTTCGGATCGTTCCGGACGTGGACCTCGGAGCGCCCGCCGCCGGCGCGCGGCAGCCTGGCGTACACCCAATTGAAATCGCGCAGCGAGATCGAGTCCGTTTCCGCGTTCACGTCGAGTTGCACCGGCTTGTTCCCGCCCCACCAGATGCGCGCCTCCGCGTGCCCGGCGGTGGCCGGCAGCTCGAAGTGCGAGAGCGATGCCCACACGCTGTCGCCGTGGATGCGCACGGTGCCGCGCAGATTGCGCAGCGCGACCGGCGGGTCGCTCAGCACGGTGCTCAGCGTGTCGAGCCGGATCAGCTGGCCGACGCTGTCGGGCTGAGCGATCCGCACCCACGGCGCGCGGATCTCGAGATGAGTCCACCGGCGCGTGCGCGTGGGCCCCTCCTTCGTCATCCGCACCTCGGGGCGCGGCTGCGCGAGCGCGCTCCGCACGGCGCTGTCGCGGCGCGCGCCCTTCAGGGAGTCATCGGGACCCCACGGCTCGGTGAGCCAGAAGGTGCCGTCTCGCAGCGCCACCGTGTCGGCGACGATGTAGTCGCCGAGCCCGCGCGTCCGCCGCGGCGCCCGCTTGGGACCCGCCGGGAAGAGGGTCCGGTAATTCCAGACGTCGTTCGCGTGGCGACGCAGATAGATCACCGGCCGCGTGACGTCCAACGTGTGCAGGTGGATGCGCTGGTCGATCAGGTCGCGCGGATCGAAGCGCACGCGGATCGGACCGGTGGCGATGACGAGCGAATCCTCCGCGTCGCGCAGCGAGATCGAGTCCACCACGAGCTCGGTGAAGAGCGAACCCGACACGCGTCCGATGAAGAGCGTGCCGCGCTTCCCCAGGCTCGACACCGCGCGCGCAAGCACGAGCCGCCGGATCCGCTCGCGCCCGAAGCCGGTCTGCGTGATCGCGAGCACCGCGCCCACGATGACGAGCACGATCCCCAGGATGACGCTGGCGCTCACGAGCGCGACGAAGCGGCGGCGCGTCATGGGTTAGAAGGCCTGGCCGATGCTGAAGTTGAACGTCAGCCGCTGGAAGAAGCCGCGGCTCGCCGCCGGCTTGTAGTCCGTGGGGCACGACTGGCCGCCCGATGGGATGCCGCGGTCGAAGGTGTTCCCGGGACTTACGCAGCGCAGCACCTGGTCCGAGCCCGAGTAGTAGGCCGCCCCCAGGCCCGTGCCGTACGGATTGTACGCGAAGTCGACGCGGATCGGTCCCACCGCCGAAAGATAGCGGAGCCCCAGGCCGGGGGTGACCTTGATGTCGCTCGCGTTCACCGTCTCCGTGTGCCCGCTCGAATCCATCACCGCCCCGCGGTTCCAGACGAAGCCCGCATCCACGAACATCGCGACCTGCATCACGTCCGCCGGCTTGGGCATCGTGATCCGCCACTCCACCGTGGCGACGATCTGCGTGTTGCCGCCGGTGGCCGAGAATTGTTGCACCGTACTCGCCGAGGTCACCTGGTAGATCGTGTTGCCGGCGACCACCTGGCTGCTGTCGATGTGCAGCGAGTCCATGATGTACACCAGCGGGCCGAGCAGATTCTGGCCGAAGCCGCGCACCGAGTTCGGCCCGCCCGCGTAGAGCCGCTCCTCGGGCGGCACGAACTGGGTGGCCGGCTGGAAGAGCGTCCACGGCTCGAAGAGCCCGGCGATCTGGAGCCGCGCGGCGATCACCGAGGAGCCGAAGCTGTGGTAGATGCCGGCCTCCCCGAGCAGGCGCGTCCAGTGACTCGCGCTCCCGGTATCCTGCTGCGAGGTGCCGTAGCGCAGGTCGAGCCGCTGCTGCGTGCCGCGCGACGCGTTGAGCAAGCTGTTCGTGTTGTCGTGGGCGAGCGACGCGCCGAGGACCACCAGCAGATTGTTCTGCTGGAGCTGCGCGATATCGCTCGGGCTGCAGAGGTTGAAGAGCTGGCAGAAGACCGCCGGCTCCGCTTGCGTGCTGCCGTACTCGACCCGCGCCGTGAGCGCCAGCGGCAGTCCCGGCCGGAAGCCGCGCGGCGCGAGGTCGCGGTTGAAGGCGAGCACGCCGCCGATCGGCGTGATCCGCAGGTACGCGTGGTACTCCGACGTGCGCTCCGAGAAGAGCGTCACCGACGGCTGGTTCCGCGGGCCGAAGAGCGTGGGCAGGCGGAGCGTACCCGACGCGTAGTAGTTGATCCCCTGGCTGAGCGGGTCATCCCGCACATATCCCGGGCAGAGCGCGAGGTGGGAGACGCGGAAATTCAGGTCGAAGCGCTCCGCGCCGCCCAAGAGATCGCGGTCCGAGTAGCGCATCTGGGCGCGGAGGCAGTCGAGCGTGGCCCAACCGCCGCCGAAGCGCAGCCCGCGCTCTTTCGCCTCGGTGTAGCGCACCGTGATCCTCAGCGCTGTGTCGGAGGGCTGCGCCGAATCGGGGAGGAGGTCGATGTCCACGTGGCGCGCGAGCTCGAGCTCGTAGAGCTCGCGTTGGCTCGCGAGCACATCCTTCTGGGAATACACCTTGCCCGGCTGGAACCAGAGCAGCTTGCGGACGGTGGCCGGCGTCACCCGCCCGGAATCCGTGCCCGGGGTGGACGCGACATCGATCGCCATCACGCGCGCCGGGTTCGCCGGGAGCGGTCCGGAGGCCCCGCCGAACAGCTGGATGAAGGTGAGCTCGATGCTCGCGCGGTGGGCCGTGGAGTCCACGTTGAAATTCGTGAGCGGACGTTCGACGTACGGATAGCCGCGGTCGAGCAGATGGATGATCGCGCTGTCGATCGCCGCTTGCAGCGCGACCCGGGAGAAGACGCCGCCGCGAAATCGTTCGAAGGACAGCCGGATCGTCGCGCCGTAGGGCACCGCGTCCAGGCCTTGCACCGACACGCTGTCCACGATGGTGGGCGGACCTTCTCCGATGACGAAGCGGACGGTCACCGCCTGCGTGCTCACCGCGATGATCGAATCGCGCACCGTGGCGTTGTAATAGCCGCGCAGCCGGTAGTACACGCGGAGACGCAACGCGTCGCGCTGCACCTCGAGGGTATCGAGGCATCGCTTGGGGCCGAGTGGGACGCCGAGGGTTCGGCGCAGCCACGAGGAGGGGGTGGTGACGATCGCGTCCGCGAGCTCCGAGCTCGAAAACCGGTGTTCGCCCGCGAAGGCGACTTTCTGGACTTCCAGATCGCCGTAGTCGCAGGAGAGATTCTGCGCCGCGGCGAGCCCAGGCGCGGCGAGGAGAGCGCCGGCGATCAGCGCGCGACGGCCGAGACCAAACCAGTCCATAGTCCATAGTCCATAGTCCATAGTCAACTGCGGCGGTAGGGAGTGGGGCACTACGGACTACGGACTACGGACTACGGACTGGTAGTTCTACTAATCGTCCTTCTGCCCGAACAGCGCCATGTTCGAGCTGTGGGCCGGCGTCACCTTCTTCTCCGGATAGATCCAGTGGACGGCCTGGTTCACCGCGGTGGACGCTTCGCCAAACCCGGTCGCGATCAGCTTCAGCTTGCCCGGATACGCGGTCACGTCGCCCGCGGCGTAGATGCCCGGCCGACCAGTGTCCATCGTCGGGCGCACATTGATCTCGTGCTCCACCAGATCGAGGCCCCAGTCGCGCAACGGGCCCAGATCGCTCACGAATCCGAGTAGCGGCACGATCGCGTCCACGTCGATCGCGCTCTCGACCTTCGATTTCACATCCCGGAGCACCACGCTCGAGAGGTGTCCATTCTCCCCGTGCACGCTCGCGACCTCGTGGAAGGTGCGAATGCTGATCCGTCCGATCGCCTCCGCGGCGCGCACCGCGGTCACCGTCGCGTCGTGCGCCCGGAAGCGGTCGCTGCGGTGAATGAGCGTTACCGCCTCCGCGACATCCACCAGATGGTGCGCCCAGTCGAGCGCCGAGTCGCCGCCGCCGACGACCAGCACGCGCTGCCCGTGAAAGCGCTCGGGATCGGTGACCCGGTCGTAGATGCCGCGCTCGTACCATTCCGCGGCGCTCGGCGCCGGCAGTCGCCGGGGCGAGAAGGCCCCGATCCCGGCCGCGATCACGATCGCCCGGGTCGGGAGGCGGTCGGACTCCGTGACGAGGGTGAAGTGCCCCCCGTCCTCTTCGAGGGAGACGACCCGCTGGTTCAGCTGCACGTCCGGGTGGAACTGGCTCGCCTGCTCCACGAGGTTGCGCACCAGGTCCTTGGCGAGGACCTTCGGGAAGCCGGCGACATCGAAGATGTACTTCTCCGGGTAGAGGGCGACGAGCTGGCCGCCGAGCTCGGGGAGCGCGTCCACGATCCGCGCCGTCACCCCGCGCATTCCGGCGTAGAAGGCGGCGAAGAGGCCCGTGGGGCCGCCGCCGATGATCGTGATGTCGGTGAGTTCGTGCGCCATGCGGAGGGGTCGAGGAATTCGAAGCCCGGGGATCCGACGGGCCAAGGGACAGCGTCCGAATAATGCACTCAGACGACAACGTTTTGGAGTACGCCGGCGCCTTCCACCTCGTGAAGTTGATCGCGAAGGGTGGGATGGCCACGGTGTACGAGGCCGAGCACCTCGGCCCGGCGGGCTTCTCCAAGCGCATCGCGCTCAAGGTCATCCATCCGCACTACGCGCGCGAGAAGACGTGGCTGCAGCTCTTCATCGACGAAGCGAAGCTCTCGGCGAACCTCGTGCACGGCAACATCGTGCAGATCTACATGCTCGGCGAGGTCGACGGGCAGTACTACATGTCGATGGAGTACATCAAGGGGAAGACGGTGCGCAACGTGATCGAGCGCCACCGCGAGCTCGGCGAACCGATCCCCTTCGTGGTCGCGGCGTACATCGTCAGCCGCGTCTGCCGCGCGCTCGATTTCGCGCACAACTTCGTCAGTCCCGACGGCCACCGCCTCGACATCGTGCACCGCGACGTGTCGCCGAACAATGTGATGGCCACCTGGGACGGCCACATCAAGCTGGCCGACTTCGGCATCGCGAAAGCGGCGACGTCCATTGACCCGATGGACAGCACCCCGAGCCTCATGATGGGCAAGAAGCACTACATGAGCCCCGAGCAGCTCCTCGGCCTCGCGGTGGACGGGCGGAGCGACGTTTTCGCGATGGGCGTCGTGCTGTACGAGCTCCTCACCCTCGAGCCGCTCTTCTTCGAGGACGCCACGGAGCTGCTGATCGACGAGGTGACGTGGCGCCCCCTGCCCGACGTGCGCGAGCGCGTGCCCGACCTCCCGGGTCCGATCGAGGAGATCCTCGCCGCGTCGCTCGACCGCGATCCCGCCCGCCGTCCCAGCGCCCAGAAGATGGGGCGCGCGCTCGACCGCTGGTGCGAGGCGCAAGCGGTGGTCGCGACCCCCGACCGCCTCCAGGAGCACTTGGCGCTCATCTTCCCCGACAGCTACGAACCGCCCACGGCGTCGAGCAACGAGAATACGCGCTTCTCGAACTTCCGCCGCGGACTTCGGCGGCCCGGCGACGCGGCGGAGAACTGGCTGCGCCGGATCTGGCACCGCCTCGCGCGATGAGGATCTACACCCGGACCGGTGACCAGGGGGACACCGGTCTCTTCGGCGGCGGCCGCGTGCCCAAGGACCACCCGCGCGTCGAAGCGTACGGCGACGTGGACGAGCTCAACGCCGTGCTCGGCCTCGCGCGCTCCATCGAGATGATGCCGCGCATCGATGAGGTGCTCGCGCCGATCCAGCGCGACCTCTTCTCCCTCGGCGCGCTCCTCGCCACGCCGCAGCCGGACAAGGTGAAGCAGCAGCTCGAGAAGGCGCGCATCGACGAGGAGCGCATCGCGCAACTGGAGCGCGCGATCGACGACGGCGAGGCGGAGCTCGAGCCGCTCGAGGCGTTCATCCTTCCCGGCGGCACGCCCAAGAGCGCGGCGCTGCACGTCGCGCGCACCGTGTGCCGCCGGGCCGAGCGCCGCGTGATCGCACTGGCGCACGACGCGGCGATCACCGTGCCGCCGATCGTCATCGTCTACCTCAACCGGCTGTCCGACCTGCTCTTCGTGCTCGCCCGTGTCGCGAACCGCCGCGCCGGCGCGGCCGAAGTCACGTGGTGACGCCGGCCACGATCCGGCTCGGCTCCTGCACCCTCCACGCCGGCCGCGGGCTGCTCGACCACGCGGGCGAGATCGCGCGCGGCGCGGTACCGGCGCACCGCTGGGCGATCATCAGCGACGAGACGGTCGCCCCGCTCTACGCCGCGCGGCTCGCGAAGTCGTTCGGCGAGGCGCGCGTCGACACCTTCACCGTCCCGGCGGGCGAGCGGCACAAGACCCGCGACAGCTGGGCGCGGCTCACCGACCAGCTCCTCGCCGCGGGACTCGCGCGCGATGGCGCGGTGATCGCGCTCGGCGGCGGCATGATCGGCGACCTGGCCGGCTTCGTCGCCGCCACCTACATGCGCGGCATTCCGGTGATCCAGGTGCCCACCACGCTGCTCGCGATGATCGATGCGAGCCTGGGCGGGAAGACGGCGGTGGACACCCCGGCGGGGAAGAATCTCGTGGGCGCCTTCCACGATCCGGCGGCCGTGATCGCCGACCCCGCCACGCTCGCCACGCTCGACGCCCGCGAGCTCCGCGCCGGCGCCGCGGAGGCGATCAAGCACGGCGCGATCGCCGACGCGCAGTACTTCGAACGCGCCGCGACCGGCCTCGCCGCCGCACTCGCGGATCCCGCCGGCGACGCGATGCACCAACTCATCGTGGGGAGCATGGCGATCAAGGCGGACGCGGTCACCGCCGACGCGCGCGAGCAAGGCCGCCGTAAGTCGCTCAACTTCGGCCACACCCTCGGCCACGCGATCGAGAGCGCCAGCGGCTACGCGCTGCTGCATGGTGAGGCGATCGCGATCGGCATGGTGCTCGAGTCCACGCTCGCCGAACGGATCGGCGTCGCCGAGCGGGGGACGGCGGCGCGCATCCGCGCGGCCGTCGAGCACGCCGAGCTCCCGGCCGAGCTCCCGCGCGCCCTCGGGCGCGATCGCATCCTCGGCCTCACGCACGCCGACAAGAAATCGCGCGCCGGCGGCGTGGAGTACGCCCTGCCCGCGCGCATCGGCGCCATGGCGGGCACCGAATCGGGGTGGGCCGTGCCGGTGCCGGATGACGTGGTGCGCCTGGTGCTCTCGGAGGCGTAGACGCACCCCGCGCCGGAGCTCCGGTCACCCTCCGAGCTCGTCGCCCTCATCTGTTTTTCCCCTTCGGGGCGCGGGGCCGGGCCGCTCGGCCGCCCGTCGAGACCCCCACGCGGAACAGCCCCGCTGGGTCAACTCGTTACGCTCCAACGATGTGTCCCGGCTCCTGAAGAAATCCCGACAGCGTTCGAAAAGGAAAGTGTTGACCGATTAGAAAGTCAGCGTTATCGTGCGCGTCCCTGGCCTTCCTAACCGGCGACGAGCCGCCAGGCGGCTCGCATCACTCGCACACAGGACGGGACGTGTATGGAGCGCGCGACCGAGAGCAGGTCCAAAGGATTCTTCCGTTCGTCTCCCTCCACCGCGTTCGACCAGTACCTCCACGACATTCAGAAGCTACCACTCATCACCGACGTCCAAGAGGAGCGCCGCCTGGCGCGCCGGGCGCAGAAGGGTGACGAGAAGGCCGCCGAGCGATTGGTGACGGCGAATCTCCGATTCGTGATCTCGTACGTGAAGAAATATCAAGGGCACGGCCTCGATCTCAGCGAGCTGGTCGCGATCGGGAACGAGGGGCTCTTGAAGGCGGTCAAGAAGTTCGATCCCGACCAAGGCGTGAAGTTCATCTCCTACGCCGTGTGGTGGGTGAGGCAAGCGGTGCTCAAGGCGTTGGCCGAGCAGACGCGCTCGGTGCGGATCCCCTTGAACCAGAATTCCCAGCTCATCAAGCTCGCGCGCGCCGAGACGGTACTCGCCCAGGTGCTCAAGCGCGACCCCACCGACCACGAGATCGGCCGACTGATCGAGGAGACGCCGGAGCAGGTGCGTTCCTCCAAGCAGATGTCGGCCACCGAGGTCTCGTTGGACGCGCCGATCGATCGCTCCGACCGTGAGGCCTCCACCCTCGGCGAGCGCTTCGTGGGCGTGGATGGCGTCGAGATCGAGGATGTCACCGACTTCAAGCTGATGCGCGAGTTCATCGACCGCGTCTTCCGGAGGTACCTCACGCCGCGCGAGCGGAAGATCCTTTACCTGTACTATGGATTGGATGAGGGTTCCGAGGCGCTGACGCTCGAGAAGATCGGGGCGCTGATGGGCGTGACGCGCGAGCGCATCCGCCAGATCCGCGAGCGCGCATTCGAGAAGCTGCGCGAATCGCCGGATGGCGCGGCGCTCGCGGGGTTCTGGACGGCCTAGCGCGCGCGGTCGGCGATGACGACAGGCGGGGGACCCTCGGTCTCCCGCCTGTTTTCACGTAGATTGGGCGCGTGCCCTCGCCCGCCGCCCCATCGCTCGAGACCGCGCTCGCGGAGATCGTCGGCGCGCGCGGCGTGATCGCGCGGCCGCACGAGCTCCTGGTGTACGCCGCCGACGCGCTCCCCACGCGCTACGCGCCGCCGACGCTCGCCGTCTTCCCGCGCACGCGCGATGAGCTGATCGCCGTGGTGCGCGCGCTCGCCGCCGCCGGCCGCCCCTTCGTGCCACGCGGCGCGGGCACCGGGCTCTCCTCGGGAGCGGTCGCCGGCGGCGACGCGGTGCTCATCGGGCTCAACAAGCTGAACCGCATCATCTCCATCGACCCCGAGGACCGCCTCGCGGTGGTGGAGCCGGGCGTGGTGAACGCGTTGCTCACGCGCGCCGCCGCGCCGTACGGGCTGCACTACGCGCCCGATCCCTCGAGCCAGAGCGCGTGCACGATCGGCGGCAACGTGGCCGAGAACGCGGGCGGGCCCCACTGCCTCAAGTACGGCGTCACGCTCAATCATATCCTGGCGCTCGAGGTCATCCTCGCCGACGGCACCATCGTCACTCTCGGTTCCGCCGACGGGGAGAGCGCCGGCTACGACCTGCTCGGCGCGTTCGTGGGCAGCGAAGGGTGCTTCGGCATCGCGTTCGAGGTGACCGTGAAACTCACCCCCGACCCGCCGGCCGTGCGCACGCTGCTCGCTGATTTCGCGGCGATCGACGACGGCGCGCGCGCCGTGAGCGCGATCATCGCCAGCGGCATCCTGCCCGCGGCGCTGGAGATGATGGATGGGCCGACGATCCGCGCGGTCGAGGCGTCGATCTACGCCGCCGGCTATCCGTCCGACGCCGCCGCGGTCCTGCTGATCGAGCTCGACGGTCTGGCGGCGGGCCTCGACGCGGACGCGCGCGCGGTGGAGGCGCTCTGCCGAGCGGCCGGCGCGCGCGGTGTGCGCACCGCGCGCGATCCCGCCGAGCGCGCGCGCCTCTGGCAGGGACGCAAGAAGGCCTTCGGCGCGATGGGGCGGATCGCCTCGGCGCTCGTCGTGCAGGACGCCGTCATCCCGCGCACCAAGCTCCCCGACGTGTTGCGCGCGATCCAGGCGGTCGGCGCGCGCTACGACATCACGGTCTGCAACGTCTTCCACGCCGGCGACGGGAACCTCCATCCGAACGTCCCCTTCGACGGCCGCGACCCCGGCGTGCGGGCGCGCGTGGAGGGCGCGATGTGCGAGATCATGGGCATCTGCGTCGCGGCGGGCGGCACGATCACCGGCGAGCACGGCGTGGGACTCGACAAGCTCGACTACATGGCGCTCATCTTCTCCCCGGCGTCGCTCGAAGCGCAGTGCCGGTTGCGCGACGTATTCGACCCGGCGCGGCGCGCGAACCCGGGGAAGGTCGTGCCGGTGCACGCGTGCCGCGAATGGGCGCTCGCGCCCGCCGCGCGCGATGGCGCGTCGATCGCATGATGTCCGCCGACATCGCCGAGCGGGTGCGCACGGCCTCCGCACGCGGGGAACGGCTGCGCATCACCGGCGCGGGCACCTGGCTCGACGCCGGACGCCCGGTGGCCGATGCCGCGCCCCTCCCGCTCGCCGCGCTCACCGGGATCGTCGACTACACGGCCGGCGACCTCACGCTCACCGCGCGCGCCGGCACGCCGCTCCAGGAGATCGCGCGCGTGACCGCCGCCGAGCGTCAGTTCCTCGCGCTCGATCCCTTCGGCCGAGGTGAGGGGACGATCGGCGCCACCGTCGCCACCGCCTCCGCCGGCCCGCTCGCGCACGCCTTCGGGACCCCGCGCGACGCGGTGCTCGGCGTCGAGGCCGTGACCGGTGATGGGTCGCTCATCCGCGGCGGCGGCCGCGTCGTCAAGAACGTCGCGGGCTTCGACCTCACGCGTCTCCTCACCGGCGCGTGGGGTACGCTTGGCGTGATCACCGAAGTGAGCGTCCGGCTGCGCGCGTGGCCGGAGGCCGAAGAGACGATCGCCCTCGCGCTGCGCAATGACAGCGCGCCCGCGCTGGCCGCGCTCCTCGCGCGCGTGCGCGCGGCGGAGGTGGCACCGTGGGCCCTCGAGCTGCTGAGCCCGGCGCTCGCCGCGCGACTGGGCGTCGCCGCGCATCCCGTGCTCCTCGCTCGCCTGGGCGGGAACGAGGAAAGCGTCCGCACGCAGCGACGCGTCTTCGCCACGCTGGCCGCCGTGGTCACGCCGGCGGGGGACGTATGGGCGGCGTTGCGCGCCGCCGAGCCCCCGAGCGCCGCCGTCGTGCGACTCTCGGCCCGACCGTCGGCACTCCCCATCCTCTGGCGCACCGCGCGCGACGCGACCGCGTCGTGGTCGGGCGCCTTCACGCACGCGTCGCCCGGCCGCGGCATCGTCCGCGCGATCCTGCCCGGCGCCGACGCCGCGCGGACTTCCGCGTTCCTGCAACTCATCGAACGCGCCGGCGCGCGCTACGTCGCCGAGCGACTCCCCGCCTCGTGCTGGGCGTCCGGCGTGCACCACGACCCGGTGGCCGATCCGCTCTCCCAGCGCGCGCGTGAGGCGTTCGACCCGCGCCGGATCCTGAATCCGGGCCTCCTCGGGCGCGAGCCATGACCGACGTCGCCGACACGCCGCTCGCCGCCGCGCTCCCCGGCCTCATGGCCTGCGTCCACTGCGGCTTCTGCCTCTCGTCGTGTCCGACGTATCTCGCCCTGGGCGACGAGAACGACTCCCCCCGCGGTCGCATCGTCCTCATGCGCGCCGCGATCGACGGCACGCTCTCGCTCGACGACTCGAGTCTCAGCACGCATCTCGACCGCTGCCTCGGCTGCCGCGCCTGCGAAACAGCGTGTCCTTCCGGCGTCCCCTTCGGCGCGGCGTTAGAGGCCGCCCGCTCCACGCTGCTCGCCGCTCGCAGTGCCGAGCGCCGAGCGCCGAGCGCCGAGACCGGCTTGTTGTGGCTGGTGGCGCACCTCGCCGTTTTCCGACCGCTCCTCCTCGCCGCGCGCCTCCTGCGCTCGACCGGCCTGCCGCGCCTCCTTGCCCGCGTCAGCTTCCCCTTCGCGATGCTGGCCGCCAGCGCGCCCGCGCTCCGCACGCGCGCCTACGCGCCTCGGGGCACCGGGGCTCGCGGCCACATCGCGATCCTCCGGGGCTGCGTGATGGAGGGCCTCTTCGCGCACGTGCATCGCGCCACCGAGCGCACGCTCGTCGCGAACGACTTCGCGCTCGTCGACGCGTCGGGGCAAGGCTGCTGCGGCGCGCTGCACGCGCACGCCGGCCACGACGAACAGGCACGCGCGATGGCGCGCGCGCTGATCGAAGCCTTCGAGCGGAGCGGCGCCGATCTCGTGGCCGTGAACGCGGCCGGCTGCGGCGCGATGATGAAGGAGTACGGCCGCCTGCTCGGCGGCGACATCGCCTGGCGCGATCGCGCCGCCGCCTGTTCGGCGCGGGTGCGCGATGTGAGCGAGCTGCTTGCCGCCGCCGGCCCCCGTCTCGGCGGCGCCGTCCCGCGGCGCGTCACCTATGACGCGCCCTGTCATCTGCTGCACGCCCAGCGGCTGTCCGCGCCTCCTCTCGCCGTGCTGGCCGCGATCCCGGAGCTCGAGCTCGTGCCGCTCACCGAGGCGGAACAGTGCTGCGGGAGCGCCGGCATCTACAACCTGGAGCAACCGGCGATCGCGGCCGCCGTGCTCGCGCCCAAGCTGGCGCACGTCGCCGCCACGCGGGCGGAGCTCGTGGCCACCGGCAATCCCGGCTGCCAGATGCAGATCGGCGCCGGCCTACTCCGGGCCGGCGTCGCGGCACGCGTCCTGCATCCGGTGGAGCTGCTCGACGCCTCCTATGCGGCGGCTCCGCCCTCGCCGGTGCGGTAGCGCGCCGCCGGTGGCGGCGGCTACCTTCCTGCCATGACCGCGAGTTCGATCCTCTCCGGGAGTTTCCCCGCCGTCGGCACGGTCGCCGGCCATTCGGTGACGCTGCACTACGGCAACATCGCCGCCGAGTACAACGCCCTGCGCTCCGGGGCGATGCTCGTGGACCGGAGCGCACGCGGCCGCCTGCGCGTCACCGGCCCGAGAGCGGCGGAGTTCATCACGGGCCTGGTCACGAACGACGTCCAGGCGCTCGCCCCGGGCGAGGGACTGTACGCGGCCGCGCTCTCGCCCAAGGGGAAGATCGTGGCCGACGTGCGCATCTTCGCGCGCGAGGGACACCTGCTGATCGATGTCCCGCCGCGCGCCTTGATCGGCTTCCAGGGGATGATCAAGAAGTACGTCAACCCGCAGCTCGCGCCGAGCCAGGACGAAACGGCGACGCTGCGCGGGATCGGGGTGTTCGGCGCCACCGCGCGCCGCATCGTCGCCACCCTCACCGGACTCTCGTCGGAGACGCTCACCACCCTCGCGCCGTTTGCGCACGTGGACGCGCCGGTCGCGGGCCGGACGGTGATCGTCGCGCGCTCGCCGGAGCTGGGGCTCGAGGGCTACGAGCTCCTCATTCCGGCCGACGGCTTCGGCCACGTCTGGCAGAAGCTGCTCGGTCTCGGGGCGACCCCGGCCGGACTGCACGCATGGGAGATCGCGCGCATCGAAGCCGGCCGTCCCGAGTGGGGCGTCGACATCGATGAGACGACGATCCCGCAGGAGGCGAATTTCGACGAGCTCCACGCGATCTCGTACACCAAGGGATGCTACGTGGGGCAGGAAGTGGTGGCGCGCATCCACTTTCGCGGCCACGTGAACCGGCATCTCCGCGGACTCATGGCCGGCAAGTCCGAGCCGGCGCCCGAGGGCGCGGCGGTGCTCGCCGTGAGCGGCGAGCAGGTGGGCGAGGTGCGCTCGAGCGCGCTCTCGCCGCGTCTCGGCGCCGTCGCACTGGGAATGATCCGGCGGGAGGTGGAGACGGGCACCGATGTCACGCTCCAATGGGAGGGAGGGAAGGTGAGCGCGAAGATCTCGGCGCTCCCGATGCCCCTCTAGTGCGCCGCGCGCTCATCACCGGCGCCAACGGACTCGTGGGCGCCTACCTCGTGGAGCGGCTCGCGGCGGATGGCTGGCGCGTGCGCGCGCTCGTGCGGGCGCCGGCCCGGGCCGCCTGGCTCGAACCGCTCGGGGCGACGCTGATCGGCGGCGACATCTTGGATACCGCGCGTTTGCGCGCCGCCGCCGACGGCTGCGATGCGATCTTCCACGCCGCCGCCTTCGTGACCGGCACCGGCGGCTGGGAGTTCTACCGCACCGCCAATATCGAGGGGACGCGGAGCGCGATCGCCGCCGCGGAAGCGGCCGGCGCGAAGCTCGTGCAGGTGAGCAGCGTCGCGGTGTATGGCGGCAGCGCGCGCTACGGCAACGCGCCCACCGACGAGGACACGCCGCTCGCCCCGCTCCCCGCCGGCGCGCACTATGCACGCTCGAAGCGCGAGTCGGAAGCGCTCGTGCTCCAGGCCCACGCCGAAGGGCGGATCTGGGCCACGGCGCTGCGTCCCGACGTGATCTACGGGCGCCACGATCGGCAGTTCGTGCCGCGCGTCGCGCGCGTCATGGCGCGCGGCTATTTCCCGATGTTTCGCGGCGGCCGGGCGGTGATGGCGATCGTGCACGCGGCCAACGTCGCCGATGGCGCGGTCCGCGCCGTGGACGCGGCGGCCGCCGGCGGGCGCGCGTACAATCTGGCGAACGACTACGACGTCACGGTGTCCGAGTTCGTGCGGCTCGGCGAGCTCGGCCTCGGCCGGCGCGTGCGACGGATCCCGGTGCCGCTGCCGTTGGCCCGCGCCGGCTTCCGTGCGCTCGGCGTCGGCCTGCGCCTCGTGCGCGGCCCCTCGATGGCGCGCAATTCCGTGGGCGCGCTCGACTTCCTCAGTCGCGACAATCCCTTCTCGTCGGAGCGCGCCCGGCGCGAGCTCGGTTGGGCGCCTCCGGTGCGCCCCGAGTCCGGGATCCCGGACGCCTTCCGGTGGTGGCGAGAGCAGCAGGCGCGCGCCTAGCGCGTACGCGGTCGAGCGGACGGATGCGAAAAGGGCGCAACCGGCCGGTTGCGCCCTTCGTCCATCGCGAGCCGGCCAGGCGTTACGGCTTCTTCGCCGGGGCCGGGGGCATCGCCTTCTTGGTCGTGTCGGCCATCTTCATGGCGGTGTCCATCTTCATCCCGCTATCCATCGCGGGCGCCATCGCGGGCGCCGGAGCCTTCGGGATCGTGTCCACGGACGGAGCGGGCTTTCCTTTGCACGCGGCGAGGGCCAGCACCGCAGCGATTACGGCAATGCGCTTCATGGGACTTCTCCTGGAGAGGGGACGAACGGTCGAGCTTGTCTTCCCAGCACGCACGCTGCGATGTCGGGAACGAGCGGCTCGAATACTACGCCAACGAGACAAGGTGTCAAGACGCCCGGCCGCAGCCGCGGTGGGCGCCGTCATTCCAGACGTCGATCGGTGCCGCCATGCGGCGGGCGGGCGACAATGACGGGGACAACCCGGTTAATTTCGACCATTCGCCGCGCTGATGCAAGTCGCGGCGCCGGCGGCCGGGCGCGCGCCCCTGCGAGTGGCTGCCGCGCGAGCGCTGCGATAGCTTGGACGGACCCCCGATGATCAGCGCGCCCGCGATCGACACCGCCCTGCCCCTCCCCGAGTCGGGGGTCGTGCGCGCCGCGTGCCCGCACGATTGCCCCGACACCTGCGCGATGTTGGTGACGGTCGAGCACGGTCGCGCAGTGCGCGTGAGCGGCGATCCCGACCACCCATTCACGAGCGGCTTCCTCTGCGCCAAGGTGAACCGGTACGTCGAGCGCACGTACCACGCCGAGCGGCTCACGACCCCCCTCCGCCGCGTCGGCGCGAAGGGGGAGGGCCGCTTCGAGCCGATCGGATGGGACGAGGCGCTCGCGACGATCGCCGAGCGGTTGCAGGAGATCATTCGTTCCCCCGATGGCGCCCAGGCGATCCTCCCGTATTCGTACGCGGGGACGATGGGCATGGTGCAGGGGAGCTCGATGGACCGCCGCTTCTTCCACTTGATCGGCGCCTCGAAGCTCGACCGCACCATCTGTTCGATCGCCGGCACGGTGGGCATGCGGATGACCGTCGGCGCGAGCGTCGGCGCCGACCCCGAGGGGATCCCCGAAAGCGACCTCGTGCTGCTCTGGGGGACGAACACGCTCACCGCGAACCCGCATCTCTGGCCCTTCGTGCTCGAGGCGCGGAAGCGCGGCGCGCCGGTGATCGCGATCGATCCGCTGCGCACGCG
>JAYUMO010000102.1:0-8626 GCA_043762555.1 Gemmatimonadaceae bacterium
CCCTGTCGGGCGATCTCGTTCAAGACGTCGATCTCGTAGCGTCCCCAGGTCAGCACCGTCCCCTTGGCCCCCAACCGCTCGCGCAGCGTCGAGACGAAGTCCTGGTTCGGGAAGACGTCGCCCACATTGATCCACTCGAATGGCTCGGCGGGGGCGCCGGGCCCGCTCACCCGGTGACAGCTCCACTGGAAGGCGACGATCTCCCATGGGTGCATGCCCGCGTGGTACGGCACCGCGAGACGCGACGCCTCGAAGTCGATGAAGTGGAGCGGATAGTCAAGGTCATCGAGCGCGTCACGCAGGCGCGAACCGATCCACGGCATTCCCAGCCGCGTGTGCTCGATCTGTATCCACTGCCGTTCGCCGCGGGCGCTCAGCTCGCCGCTCATTGGGCGAAGCGCGTCCCGCGTGACGTCGAACAGGCTCGCCCGGCCCGATTGGATCAGCGCGTCCGCGCGCGGGCGCACGGGCTTGGATCCCACGTGGTGCAGCTCGAGGATGTGCGGCGTGACCGTGCCCAGCGCCCCCCAGCACTCGTGGAAACCGCTGCGTGCTTCGGTTCCCGCGGTGCGGAATTCGCACTTGCCGCAATCGACGTCGAGCACCTCGATCAGGCGACGTGGCTCCGGCACCAGACTCGCGGCGAGTGCGTCGGCGTCCGCCGTCACGTCGCCGAGTCGCGCCGCCACTTCGGCGGAGACATCGATCTTCGAGAGGAAGTGCTCCCCGGCACGGAGTGCGGCGGGATCGCCGGTGAATTCCACCACCAAGCGCTCGTGACGCCCATCTTGCACACGGCGAAGGGAGAAACGGCGATGGATGAGATCGTCCGACGTCGTTTTCGCCTTGTCCGGCAGCTGGAGCATCGGCCGGATGATCGC
Source organism: Gemmatimonadaceae bacterium (assembly GCA_043762555.1). GTDB lineage: Bacteria > Gemmatimonadota > Gemmatimonadetes > Gemmatimonadales > Gemmatimonadaceae > DATKOH01. Next base: position 882 of record JAYUMO010000102.1, read on the forward strand.
GTCATCTCCAAGCTCCTCGCGGAGCAGGTGCACCTGATAGGCCACGTCCGTCAGGTAATCCTTCCACTTGCCCGGGAGCCCCGCGTCGCCGTGCGCAGGAGCGCGGAAGACACCCGGCTCTTCGGTCGCCAAGAGGTGCCGGCTGTCGCAGCCGCCGGATTTCACTTCGATCAGCTCGAACGTGCGCCCGCGCTTGATCAGGATGTCCACCCGCGCGAGCTTCGCCCCGCGAAGGAAGGTGGCCTCGAGCAACGCCACGTTCTCGCCGCGCAGCGCCGCCCGCGTTGCCTCCGCGCCCCCTTCGATGTCCGTCCCGCGATCGACGTCGATCGCGTTGGGCACGAGCAATTTCGCGAGCTCCTCCACCATGTACCCGCCATCGGCGAGCAGCGCGAGGAAAGGATCGTCCCCGTCGGTGCTCGGATAGCGCATCTCGCGATAGTACAGCTTCGTCGCGCAGGTCCGCGCGAGGGTGAAATCGGATTTGGAAAGGGTGTGGCGCATGGGGAAGGGAAAGAGTGTGAGCGAACTGCAGTCCATAGTCCGTAGGAAGAAAGTGGGAACAGGAGGTGGGGCCCACCCCCTACTATCTCCCTGCGGACTATGGACTACGGACCATGGACCGCAGTGAGCACCAGACATCCACATCCCCCATGCGCCACCAGCTTCCCCCTCGCGTCCGTCACGCGCCCCTCCGCCGTCATCACGCGACTCCCCGCATGCACCACCGTTCCTTCGGCGCGGAGCACTCCGCTCGCCACCGACACCGGCCGCACGTAGCGCACTTGCAGATCCGTCGTGGTATATCCGGCGCCGGCGCGGAGCATCGTGAACACGGCGCAGCCCATCACCGTGTCCAGCAGCGTCGCGGTCACGCCGCCATGCACGATGTTCAGCGGACTGTAGTGATATTCTCCCACCTCCATCTCGAACACCACGCGTCCCCGCTCGACTTCCAGGCCGCGCATGCCGAGCAGCTCGGCCACCGGCGGCCGCGGCAGCGCGCCGCTGAGAATGGCACGCAGCAATTCGAGACCGCTGAGATCCGCGGCTGACGCGTAGATCGCGGGGTCGGTCCAGGTGACGGTGCGCGTGGGCATGACGACTCGAGGTTCGGGACTCGGGACTCGGGACTCGGGATGCTGGTAGAGAGTAGACCCTCCCCCGCCCTCCCCACCAGCCCACTCGCTGCCGAGTGCCGAGTGCCGAGTGCCGAGCGCCGAGACCGGCAGTTGATCCCCGCCGAGGCCGAGACCGAAGCCGGCAGTTGAACCCCAATTAAGCCCCCGTTGACCCCCGCCTCCGATCCTTCCCCCGTACACCTGCCCCGGAGGCCTCCAATGCGCTCGATCGCGATAGTCCTCGTCCTCTGCTGCGCGACCAGCTCCGCCGTCGCCCAGAGCTCCTCGCGCGCCACGCCCGGCGACTCCGTGCGCGTCACGATCCCGATGTACGGGCTCGACGCCCAGCGCGGCACGTTCGTCGCGCTGCGCAACGACTCGCTCTTCTTCCGCGACGGGCTGGTGGGGGACAGCGTGGTCGGCGTGTCGATCGCCGCCGTCTCGCGCTTCGAGATCAACCACGGCAACCAGACCCATCGGCGCGCCGGCCGGGGAGCGCTCATCGGCGGCTTGATCGGCGCCGGATTCGGTCTCGCCACCGGCCTCTCCGCGACCCAGGCGTGCCCGCCAGGGACGTGGGTGGCGTTGAGCTGCGACGGGAGCCCCGGCGACGTCGCCGCCGTCACCGCGATGGTCGGCGTCATCGGCGCCGGCGTCGGCGCGCTTGTGGGGCTCGCCTTCACGGCCCCCTCCTACAAGAAGGTGAAGCTCAGCTCGTTAGGGACGGTGGCGGTGGCGCCGACCTGGGATCCGACGATCAAGGCAGCGGGAGTACGGGTGGCGGTGAGGTTCTGAACTAACGGTCTCGGCCTCGGCCTCGGCCTCGGCCGCGAGCGGGCGTCAGCCCGCGAGCCGCTACGTTCCACTCTCTGCCGAGGCCGAGTCCGAGGAGGAGACCGGCTGTTCTCGCGTTCCCTCACCCCCGACCATCCTTCGGCGCCGGATCGAGAGTGGGGGCCGCCAACCAGCGGCGCACCAAATCGCACTGCTCGTCCGTTTGAGGGGAGCTGGGAAAGAAGGTGAGCTTCTCGGCGGACATCGTGCGGAAGAGGCGCGACACTTCGGCCAGCGCCTCATCGCCGCTCAGGCCGCGACGGACGAGGTGACAGCCGACGACGGTGCCGGTGCGGCCGATGCCGCCGAAGCAGTGGACGTAGACGGTGCAGCTCTCGGCGAGGGCGGCGTCGATGGCGTCGAGGATCCGCGACATGTGCTCCACCGACGGAATGTCCATGTCGGGGATCGACAGGCGCTGGTGAGCGATCGTGACGCCGCGCGGCTCGGCCAGCAACGACAGGTACGGGTGATACGGCCGGAGCTCATCGGGCTCCGTCAGGTCGATACAGTGCGTGACGCCGACGTCGAGCAGCGCCGTGAGCTTCTCCGTCGCCTCCGCAGCGGAGAAACCGGCGGGATACTCGCCGGCCAGTAGCTGGCTGCCGGGCACCCAGTAGGAATTCGGGAACGGCCTCGAAAGCAGAGGATCCGATGACATCGGTCGAATCTACGCGCCCGTGGCGTAGATTGGCGGGTATGGCTCGGGGGAGGCGAACCGCCGGTCTCGGCGCGCGGCGCGCGGCGCGCGGCAGACGGTGGGGAATAATGGGACAGACGGCGGTGATCTGGCTGGTCGCCTTCGTCGTCGCGTGGAAGATCACGAGGGATCAGCGGCTCGCGCTCAGCGCGGCCACGGTGATCGGCGCGGTGCTTTGGGTGGGGCTCCTACTCTCCAATCGGGCGGAGCGGAAGTGAGAGAAGAGCCGGTCTCGGCCTCGGCCTCGGCAGAGAATAGGTGCTAGGAGTTGCTTCCTCCCATTTTCTACTCGCTCCCGAGTCCCGAGCCCCGAGTCCCGAGAACTCCAACGCCGACCCGATGCCGCACGCCGCGCCCCGCCTCTCCCTCGTCATCCCCGCCTACAACGAATCTGCCCTCCTCCCCCGGCTCCTCGACTCCGTGAGTCTCGCGCGCGCGCGATATCGCGCCGGCGAGGGTGCGGTGGAGGTGATTGTCGCCGACAACGCCTCTACCGACGCCACCGCCGATCTCGCGAGGGAGCGCGGATGCGGCGTGGTGCGCGTCGAGAAGCGCATTATCGGCGCGGCGCGCAACGGCGGCGCGAAGGCGGCGCGCGGCGAGCTGCTCGCGTTCATCGACGCCGATTCCCAGATCCATCCCGAGACCTTCAACGCGATCGACGCCGCCCTGCGGGATCCCCGCGTCGCGGGCGGCGCGACGGGCGTCACCCTCGAGCGATGGTCGCTCGGCCTCGCCACCACCTACGCCCTCATGCTCCCGATGCTCTACCTCACCGGGATGGACACGGGCGTCGTTTTTTGCCGGCGGGCGGATTTCGAGCGCATCGGCGGCTACGACGAGCGCCGCGCATTCGCGGAAGATGTGGTCTTCCTCTGGGCGCTCAAGCGCCTTGGCCGCGGTCGCGGGCAGCGGCTGACCCGTCTCCGCACCACGAAGGCCATCGCCTCCACCCGGAAATTCGACCGCTACGGCGAGTGGCACTATTTCACCCAGATGGCCCGCCTCGGCATCGGGATGTTGAGGAACCCGGATCTGGTCGATGACTTCGTCCGCCGCTACTGGTACTCCGACCGAGATTGAGTGAGTTATCGGTGTCCGTCCCCGTCGCGCTGCACTCGAGTCCCGTGTCTTGCCGAGTGCCGAGCGCCGAGTGCCGAGACCCGCCGTTGCCCTTGCCCTTGCCCTTACCGAGACCGAGGCCGAGACCGGCAGTTAAGGATTTGACTCCCCCCTCCCGGCGCGCGTATGATTTCCCCCCTGCCAGGCAATTCCTCCCATGAGCAACACCATGCAGCAGTCCGCTGGACGCCGGCGCTTGAGCCGGCTCGCACTCGCCCTGATCGCTCCGCTCGCTGCTGGGCTGATCGTCGCGGCGTGCAGTAGCAAACCCAAGCCGGAGCCCGAGGCCGCACCCGCGGCGAAACCAGCCGCGCCGGCTCCCGCACCCGCTCCGGCTCCCGCACCCGTTCCGGCTCCCGCGCCAACTCCCGCTGCGGCTCCGGCCATGGCCGCACCGCCGCCACCGCCGCCTCCGCCGCCTCCGCCGCCACCTCCACCGCCGCCCCCTCCACCTCCTCCACCGCCGCCGCCACCGCCCGCGCCCCCCGCGCTGACGCCGCAGCAGGAAGCCGAATTGAACCACGCACAGCGGACGGTCTTCTTCGCGCTGAATTCGTCAGCGTTCGACAAGACGGCGCACGGCGCGATGGATGACAAGGTGCGGCTGCTCAAGAAGTATCCGCGCGTCCGGATCAGCATCACGGGTAACTGTGATGACCGGGGGACCGAGGCCTACAACATGGCACTCGGCGATCGGCGCGCCGCCGCCGCGAAGGACTATCTCGTCGCGCACCGCATCGCCGCCGACCGGATCGACACGGCGAGCAATGGCAGCAGTCAGCCGGTCGCGAAGGGCGACACCGAGGCCGACTGGACGAAGAACCGGAACGATCAATTCTCGGTCATCATGCCGACCACGGCGCAGTAAGCGATCGACGACCCGACCGGCAGCATTCGCAAGCGATCAGGGGTGCTCGCGGATCACGCGGGCACCCCTGGTCGCATCGCGCGCAATGCGCCTCACCTCTCGGGATCCCAGAATTCTCCCGTGAGCCCGACGCGCGCGAAGATCTCGCGCATCTCCGGCGGCTTGGGGCGACGCGCCTCGGGGGTCAGCCGGTTCCCGTACCACGCCACCGAGAGCTCCCAGAGCTGTCGCAACGTGACGAGCGGCCGCCGCGGTAGCCCCTGCGCCTTGCACCAGTCGTTCACCCGTTCTTCCGACCGGAAGAAGAGCATCGTGCTTCAGGTGAAGACGATGTCCTTCCACCACTGGGACGCCGGCACCGCGAAGTGGATGACGCAGGGCTCGGGTGCCGGGCCGGTGCGCGACACGTGGAAGCTGATCCGCTCCTGCGTCTGCTCGCAGCGCGAGATCACTTCGCCTTCGGTGTGCAGCGCGGCGAGGATACCGAGCGTGTCCCAGGCGCAGTTGGCGAAGTACTCCTTGCCCCCCGCCCGCACGCGATGCTGGGTGCGCACGCCGCTGAAGGGAGGAGCCATGCGGATCGTCTCGCCGTCCGGATTCAACACGAGGGCGCGATCCGCGTAGAGACGCTGGAACGCGGCGCGGATCTCGGCGAGAGGAGCCTTCACACGCTCGGCGAGCTCCAGCGTCGTCGGCACACGCGCGGCGTCGGCGGTGAAGGCGTAGATCGCGAGTTTGAGCTGCGTGTCGAAGTCCATGAGAAGCTCGGGGCTCGGGGCTCGGGGCTCGGGACTCGGGACTCGGGACTCGGGACTCGGGAACGAGTAGGTGGGGAGGGCGATGCCAACTGAACCCTCGTACAATGTGCTCATCGGAGCGCTACCGGCAACCGATCAGCTCTGCGGGGCAGGTCCAGCACCTAATCGCTCCCGAGTCCCGAGTCCCGAGAACCTCACACTCCGACCCGAGCCAAGCGCTAGGAGAGGCCATAGGGTGGCGGATAGATGGTGCCGCTCATGTGCGCGGGGACCTGCCGGTCTCGGTCTCGGCCTTGGCAGGGAGTAGAGAGTGGCGGCTCGTGGGCTAACGCCCACTCGAGGCCGAGTGCCGAGTGCCGAGTGCCGAGACCCGTTTCATTTTGCTGCGCCCTCCTCCCTCACGACGACGATCGTGTAGTGGGCCGCCAGAGCCGCTATCGCCCCGATCGCCACCCACACCGGCATCAACAGCGCGCCCACCATGCCGACCGTGAGCGGGATCTCCAGGATCGTGTGCCCGTTCTCGCCCTTGATGATGATGCGTCGGGCGTTTCCCTCCCGAATGAGATCCTTCACCCTCTGCACGAGGTGCTCGCCGTCGATCCGGTGCTCTTCGGTGCGAAGCGGGGCGTTGGGGTCCGGTGCGGTCATCGGTCGACTCCGGTTGACGTTTCGATGACGCCGCATGATCGCGCGGGGCGCGGGCGGCGTCATTGGGGAAAAGATAGGATATCGCGTGGGGGAAAGACTGAGCGAGAGAATTCTCCGCCTAGAGCGCGGGTATGTACTCGCGCACGGACCCGCGGCTCAAGTTTCTACTCGCTCCCGAGTCCCGAGTCGTTTGCAGTACTCCCCGGCGACCTCTCCACAGCGCACTCCGTTGGCCGCCGCATCCGCGAACGCGATCCCCCCCAGCCCGTACCCGGTGATGAACAGCCCGGGCATCGCGCCGACGCCCCCCTCGATCCGGGCCACTCGCGCGAGGTGCCCCATCGCGTACTGCGGGATCGCCCGCTCCCAGCGCACCACCTCCCGCATCACCGGCTCCGCCGTGATCCCGTACACCGTCGCGATCTCGGCGCGTGCGAGCTCGATCAGCACTCCGGGCGGGAGCACTCCCCCTTTCGGATCCACTTGCCCGCCGAACATCGCGCGAATGAGCACGTGCCCGTCGGGGCTCCGCGCCGGGTAGATCCGGCTCTCCCAGAGATTGCCGAGCGCGCGCAATCCCTGCCCGCGCGCGATGAGCACGCCGAAGCCGTTCGGCACCCGCGCGGCGTCGCGCGGCGCGTAGCCGAGCGCGACCACCGCCACCGGCGGGCAGTGGATGCCGTCGAGGTCCGCGGCCACCCGTTCATCGTGCGCGCGCAGCAGCGCCGCCGCCGCCCACGGTTCACCGGCAAGCACCACCGCGTCGGCCGCGATCGGGTCCGTGTCGCCGGCCACGCGCAGCTGCCAGCCGCTACCGGTTCTTGTGAGCGCATGCACGTCGGCGCGGCAGCGCACGCGGAACCCGCCGCGTGCCGCCAGCGCGCGCGGCAGACTCTGCATCCCGGCGCGGAACGAGGTCAGGGCGCCCGAGCTCGCCTTCCCCCGCCGGGCGAGGAGCCCCCGGATGAGTGAGCCATGCTCGCGTTCGAGTGCCGTCATCCGAGGGAAGGCCGCCCGCACCGAGAGCTGACGCGCGTCGCCGGCGTAGATGCCGAGCGTCATCGGCGAAATGAGCCGGTCCGCCACCTGAGCGCCAAACCGGCGCGCGGCGAACGACCACACGCTCTCGTCGGCGTCGTCGGTGCGCCTGGGCACGAAGGGTTCGCCGACCACGCGCAGGAGTCCGCGCGCGCTCAGGATCCCCGACCGCGCGAAGGCCACCGGGTTCGTGGGCACCTCGCGCATCACCCCGGCCGTGAACAGGAAGCGGTGGGCCGCCGCGCGCGAGGCGGCCACGCGCTCGCCCTCGAGCCCGCCGGCCGCGATGAGCCGGTCCATCTCGGGGCGGCCGCCGAGGAATCCCCCCGGCCCTCCTTCCACGAGCCAGCCGTCGCGCACGATCGTGCGCGCCGTGCCCCCCACATCGGCCTCGCGCTCGAGCACCAGCACGTCGAGCGCGTCAGGATCGCCGGCTACCGCGCGCCGGGCCGCCCATGCGGCGGCGAGCCCGGAGATCCCGCCGCCGATGACGACCAGCCGCCGCACGCTCACACCGTGCGGCTGAACACCGGTCGGCCTTCCGCGGCGTGCTTCTCGCGCTGGTAGCGGTCGAAGCACATCGCGAGGTTCCGGACGAAGAGCTCGCCGGTGGGCGTCGCCTCGATGCGTTCCGGCGTCACGCGCACCAGGTC
>JAYUMO010000103.1:0-8800 GCA_043762555.1 Gemmatimonadaceae bacterium
GCGATTCACGCCGTAGACGCCGATGATCGGGCTCGTGTTCTGCACTCCCCCGCGCGCGCCGATCAGGTAGGCGGCGCCGGCGGTCTTGCCGAGCAGGCACTCGGTGTAGATCCCCTCCGCGTAGTTGGCGAAGCTCTCGTGCACCCACATGTCGGCGTGGTCCTTCACCGAGATGTTGTTCCCCCACCACTCGTGCGCGCTCTCGTGCACGATGATGAAATCCCACTGGAGCCCGATCCCCGTGCGCGAGAGATCCCGTCCCAGATAACCGTTCATGTAACGATTGCCGTAGGCGACGCCGCTCTGGTGCTCCATCCCGAGGTGCGGCGTCTCGATGAGCTTGTAGCCGTCGGCGTAGAAGGGGTACGGGCCGAACCAGTACTCGAAGCATCGCAGCATGGGGACGACCTGCTTGAACTGTCGCCGCGCGGCCTCGAGGTGGTAGGTCAACGGCCAGTAGTCGAGCGTCAGCGCGCCCGCTTCGCCGGCGAGGGTGTCCGCGAAATGCGCGTAGCGTCCGGCGTTGATCGCCACGTTGTAATTGTTGATCGGACTCGTCACGAACCACTCGAAGGTCGTGGTGCCGTCCGCGTTGTGCGTGGTGGCGCGCAGCCGCCCATTCGACACGTCGAGCAGCGGATCGGGCACGGTGATCGCAATGCGCTGACTGTCCGGCTCGTCGGCCAGGAGATCCTTGTTCGGCCACCAGACGCTCGCGCCGAGCCCTTCGTTGGCGGTCGCGATCCAGGTCCCACCGAGGCTGTCGCGTGGGTACGTGAACCCGCCGTCCCAGGGGAGCAGTTTGCCGACGCGGGGCTTGCCGTGGTACCACACGGTGATCGTGCGGGCGTCCCCCACGCGCTGCCGCGCCTTGAGCGTGACGAAGAAGGCGTTGCCATCGCGGCGATAGCTCACCGTCCGGCCATCCTGCTTCACGCTGTCGGCCACCATCGGCACTTGGAGATCGATCTGCATCTCCTGCGCCGGCGCGAGCACGCGGTAGGCGATCCGGTTGGAGCCGGCGATGCTGCTGTCGGCGGGGTTCACGCGGACGTGGAGGTCGTAAAACGTGACATCCCACCAGCGGCGCCCGGGGCCATCGGCGCCGCGCAGCGTGTCGGCGTGGGTGAAACGGGTGGTATCCTGCGCCGATGCGGCGGAGGCCGAGAGGAGGAGCGCGGCGAGGAGTCCGAAGGTTCTCATAGGAGAAATATGCATCGTGAAGACGACGGTCCATAGTCCATCGTCCGTAGTCCGCAGGCCACTGCTGTTGCGGTTCCGTGCGGACTACGGACTACGGGCGACGGACCGCTTCTGCTCTTACCTTCCCGCCCGTCCGAAGCGCCTCCGCCACTGCAGTCATTCTCTCCACCACCAGCGCCAGCTGCGCACGCGCCACCGCCCAATCGCCCCGGTCAACTGCCTCACGCACGCCGGGAAATTCCATCGCCGCATACGTGTACTTGGGCGCATACAGCGCGTGCTTGAACCATGGACGGCCGGGGAGTCCGGCGGCCAGCAGCCACCGCTGCTCGACCGATCGCAGCATCGCGTTCACGCGCTCGGCCTCCGCACCGCCGCGCGCCTCGGCGCGCGCGATCACCGGCTCGAGCGCCGCCGCCGCCGCCGCCCAACGCCGCTGTGCGGCGCGCAGCGGCGCGAGGTCGAGATGCTCCTTCGCCCCCGGCACCGCGGCGAGTTCCTCGATGAATCCGCCGACCCGCTTGGCGTACAGCGCGTAGTCGAGCGGCAGCACCTCCGCGTTCGCGAGCCGGAGCGCCATCCGCCCCCAGATGTCCGCCATCGTCGTCATATAGTGGAACCCGGGATCGCCGAAGTGGCTCATCCAGTAATAATCGTCGTACTGCGAGTGATACACGCCGTACGGACCGTCGAAACTCAGGTCGACGATCGGCAGGCCGAGGAAGTTCAGGAACACCGTGTAGTCGGAGCCGCTCCCCAGCTTGTTCGTCACGAGCGCGAGCGAGTCGGCCCGCTTGGGGGGAGTCCCCTTCCACTTGTCGCGCGCCCAGCGCTGCAGCACTGAGCCGCCGGAGTTGGGGTCCGCCACATCGCGTACCGTCTGCACGATCAGGCGGTCGAGGCTGGCTTGCGCATCGGCGCCGAAGCGCGGGCCGCTCGTCGAGCCATCGACGTTCAGATAGGCGATGCCGGAGCGCGAGAGCTCACCGGCGAATTCTTCCCCCCACTCCGTGGATCCGGTCAGATGCCACTCCTCGGCATCCCAGCTCAGCATGACGAGCGTGCGCTTGGGACGCTCGCCCCCCTTCGCGAGCGCGCCGAGCGCGCGTGCGAGCTCGAGCTGCGTGGCCGTGCCGCTGCTCGGGTCCACTGCGCCGAACACCCACGCATCGCGATGATTGCCGAGCACCACGAGCTGGTCCGACTGCTCGCGCCCGCGGAGTCGGGCTTCCACCACCCAAATGCTGCGCGTCTTGTCATCCATTTTCACATTCACGCGCACCGTCGAGGCGCCGGGTCCTACCCGGTACGTGAATGGGAGCGCGCCCTGCCACGCCGCCGGCGCCACCGGGCCGGTGAGCTGCTCCAGCAGCGGCTGTGCGTCGCGCGCCGAGAGCGGCACCGCGATGATGTGCGGGATCGACTTGGATTCGGAGGGATCGATGCGGCGCGCGCCTTCCACCGACGCCCACCCCGGGGTGAGTGGGTCGCCGGCCGCGATGAAGTCGTAGGTGATCGCGCCGCGCTGCAGGTGACTGGCGGGTCCATAGGGGCCGTTCGGAAAGGTGAGCCCCCGTCGATAGCCGTCCTCCTGCGGATCCGAATAGATGAGCACCGCCTTCAGCCCGCGTCGCTCGGCGGTGAGCGCCTTGAAGCCGCGATAGCTGTAGGGATTCGAGTAGCGGACGATCGCGATCTTCCCCTTGAGATCCACCCCCTGCGCTTCCAGCCAGTCGTAGTCCGCCGGATTGCCGCTGTTCGCATACACCAGTTCGCCGGTCACATCGCCCGAGGCGGACATCCCGAGATACGTCGGCCCCGGATCCTGCCCGCTATCCTTGTCCTCCGGGTACGCCTCTTCCTTGAGTGTGGCCTCGTAGTGCGACGGAGCGGTCATGGTGACGCTCACATGCTCGGGCCACGGGAGGAGGACGTCGTAGCGGTGGAGGCGCACCTCGTCCCACCCATACCGGCGGAAGCGCTCGGCAACGTAGTCCGCCAGCTCCTTGTTCCGCGCGCTGCCGGCGGGATGCGGCGATGCGGTGAGGTAGCGGAAGAACGCCTCGGTCGAATCGCGGCTCAGCAGGGCGGCGAGCCGGCTCTCGAGCTGATGCTGCGTCGCCGCGGCGTCCGGTGGGAAACCGCGGATCGGCCGCGCTCCCACCTCGCTCTGCGCGAACGCGAGCGCGGGGACGAGCGAGAGGGCGGTCACGATCGCGCTCACGCCGATCCGGAGCGCGGCAGCGGCCGCGTTGGAGGAAACTCTACTCATGATCCGAGTCCCGGGAAGGAGAGGGAGCACCGAGAAGCTACGGCGACCGGCGACCCGCTGGAAGCTTCGGCAGACGCTCCACTCGCTTCAACGCCTCACGCAGCAGGTACTCGATCTGCCCGTTCAGCGAGCGCAAGTCGTCGTTCGCCCAACGCTGGACGGCGTTCAGCGTCGCGCGCTCGATACGAATGAGGAACGACTTGCGCTCCGCCACGGATCGCCCGCCCTATTGGTAGATCGTGCCGGCGTTCACCACCGGCTGCGCCGCGCGCTCGCTGCAGAGGACGACGAGCAGATTGCTCACCATCTGCGCCTTGCGCTCATCGTCGAGCGTGACGATCCCCTTGCTCGAGAGCATCTCGAGCGCGTTCTCCACCATCCCCACGGCGCCCTCGACGATCTTGGAGCGCGCCGCGATGATGGCGCTCGCCTGCTGGCGCTGGAGCATCGCCTGCGCGATCTCGGGCGAGTACGCGAGGTGCGACACGCGCGCTTCGATCACCTCCACGCCGGCGCGGGCGAGCCGGTCATGGATCGCCGCCTGCAGCGCCGCGGAGACCTCCGGCGTGTGCGTGGACAGCGACTCCTCGCCGGCCGTGTGCGAATCGTACGGCCGCGATTGCGCCACCGCGCGCACCGCGCTCTCGCTCTGCACGGCGACGTACGTGGCGTAGTCCTCCACCTCGAAGAGCGCCTCGGCGGTCTCGACCACCTTCCACACGACGATGGCGGCGATCTCGATCGGGTTGGCGTGGCTGTCGTTCACCTTGAGCTTCGCCGTCTCGAAATTGCGAACGCGGAGGGAGATCGCGCGTTTGACGAGAAAAGGATTGGCGTGCCAGAAGCCCGCCCTCTTGACGGTGCCCTTGTAGCTGCCGAAGAGGATGAGCGCTTTCGCGTCGCCGGGATTGACGATGAAGAGCCCGGCGAGGCCCAAGCCGGCGAGGGAGAATGCAAGGACGCCGAGGATGGCGATCACGACCGCTGCGTCCTTGGCACCGACCACGATGGCGCCCACGCTCGCGATGGCGACGAAGATCAGCATGAGCAGCGCCGGGAGGCCGGGTGACGCCTGGTACTCGGATTCGCGGAACATACGGGACCTGGCTCCGAAGGAGGGTAGTAGCAATATGATATCATAATGCTACCGCGGCGTCAAGGGAGCCGGCGCGGTGCCGCATCGCGCCATCGTTCACGAAGGCGATGGCACGGACACCAGCGCTTGGACGAAGGGCGACGTGGTGTCGATCCACCGGTTGAAGATCGCCAGCGTGGGCTCGCTGAACCGAACGCTCCGCACCGTGATCCGGTCGAGGAACCAGTCCGGGCCGCGGCCGGCATCGTCGCGCTGGACCGTGATCGATCTGAGGGTGCCCAGATCACGGCTCGGCAGCGTGACGTAATTCCAGTCGTTCCGCTCCATGCGCTTGATGAGGTTCGTGTCCACGGTCTTGCTCGCGCTCGCTCGATCGCCCGTCACCGTGAACGTCACTCTTGCGTCCGTGCCGGCGCGCCACGCGTTCCCGGTGTGGATGGCGAGGCCGTACGCCAAGTTGGCGGGTGAGAAGGGATCGTCACCGCGGGTGGCGAGGCGAATGCCCGCGCTGAACTCGCTTTCTCCGAGGATGCCGGTCACCCGCGGCACGTGGTCGGTGATGATCCCGTTCACGCCGATGCGGATGCACTCGCGCAGGTGGGCGGCGTCATTCACGCTGTAGGCGTAAATGAATCGCGGCCGACCCTCGCCGGCTTGCAGCTCGCACGCTTGCTCGTAGCAGTGGCGGACGCCGGGCCCGAAGACCGTGTTCAGGAAGGCGGTTCCATTCCCGTAGCACTGGTTCGCGACCCCGAGCTCGCTGAAGAAATCCGCGACGGCTCGCGGGTCGCCCTCATCATCGATCATCAATCCCTCGCGAGGACCGAGGTCGCCGTGGATCCGGTCGAAGATGGATCCCGCGTCGCGATCCCGCTTCGCGATCGAGATGATGACGCTGAGGTCGGTGCCGTGCGTCAGATGTTCTCGGATGGAGTCCAGCAGCGCCCGGCCGAGCGGCGCGGTGGCGGCCTCCCGTTTGCAGTCGAACACGACCAGCGCGAGCTGCTGGGAGTGCGCGAGCCGATCGCGTAGCTCTCTCAAGTACTGATCGAGCGCGGGCGTCGTGGCGCTCCCTCGACCGTGACTGACGCACAGGACATTCGGCCGATCGGCGAACACGTTGATGTCCGGTTCGATCGCGTTCGCGCCTTCGCGGAGCCTTCGCTCGACGTCGTTGATCTTATTCGGGTTGTGCCCGAATACATAGAAGGGGCGTCGTGCTGCGACGGCACCGTCGGCGCCGCCGCTCGGAGTGGGTGGAGCGCCCATCGAGACCTCTCAGGGTGGTGAGCCCTTGTTCCTGCTCGGGAATAGCGGTGAGGGACAAGGGTCGCACGCTCGCGCACGCGTCGCAAGGCGGCTGTGCGCAGCGGTCCGGCGGCCCCGCGTCGCAGGCGGGACCCGGCCGGTGAAACCTTTCGCTCCCGGTGGGGGTCTATATATTCAACTTGGTAGAATAAATGGAGCGGCCGTGGACCAGGACCAGAACAAGCGTCTCGGGGAAGTGGAGCTGCTCGTCCTGCTCGCCCTCGTCAGCCTCGGCGAGGACGCGTACGGCGTCGCCGTGCAGAAGGAGCTCGCCCGTCGCACCCGACGCGCGACGAGCTTCGGCACGGTCTACACCACGCTCGCCCGGCTCGAAGCGAAGGGATTCATCGACGCCCGACTCGGCGACCCGACTCCCGAGCGCGGCGGAAGGCGCAAGAAGTACTTTCGGCTCCTCCCCACCGGACGGCGGGCGGCCACCGCGAGCCTTCGCCTCCTGCGCACCATGACCCGAGGGCTCGGCGCCTCATGGCAGCTCCTGTGAGCCGCGCGATACGCGGCACGCCCCCGCCGCCGCGGCTGGCTACCTGGTGGCTCGCTCGCGCGCTCCCCGCCGAGCTCCGCGAGGCCTTCCTCGGCGACCTCGAAGAAACGTATGCCGAGATGATCCGAAGCGGCCGCCACCCGAGCGACGCGCGGCGTTGGTATTGGCGCGAGACCCTGCGCGCACCCCTGTTCGTCGCCCGCCGCAGGATCCGCCCCGCGCGCGCGACCTTCTCTGGAGACGGCCCGATGACCACGCTGCTGATCGACCTCCGCTTCGCCCTCCGCCTGCTCGCGCGGCAGCCCGGATTCACGGCGGTCGTCGCGCTCACGCTCGCGCTCGGCATCGGCGCCACCACCGCGATCTTCAGCGCCGTCTATCCGATCCTTTTCGCGCCGCTCCCCTATCCCAACGCGGATCGCGTCGTGATGGTCTGGGAGAAGGAGCGCGATGGCGGCCGGTCGAACGTCGGCTACGGCACGTTCACGGACATTCGGGAACAGAACCGGTCGTTCGGCTCGGCCGCTGTCTTCGGCGACTGGAAGCCGACCCTCACCACCGCGGCCGAGCCCGAGCTGCTCCAGGGCTCGCGCGTCTCCCTCGAGTTCTTACGCACGCTCGGCGTCGCCCCGTCGCTCGGCCGGGATTTCATCGCCGAGGAGGACATCCGCGGTTCCGCGCGCGTGGCGATCCTCGGTCACGCCCTCTGGCGGAGTCGCTTCGGCGGTGACTCTACCATAGTAGGCCGCTCGATCACGCTCGACGGCACGCCCTTCATGGTGGTGGGCGTCATGGCGGCGGGCTTCGCGGACCTGCTCGATCCGCGCGCCCAGCTCTACACGACGCTTCGCTACAACGCCACCCTGCCGTACGCCTGTCGCGACTGCCGCCACCTGAGGATGCTGGCGCGGCTCAAGCCCGGTATCTCGCCGGCGCAGGAGCAGGGCGATCTGGACGTGATCTCTAAGCGGCTGGTGGCCGACTATCCTAAGATCTACACGACCCCCGGCTTCCTTTCCCCCTCGCTACGCGACCAGATCACGCAGGGGGTGCGGCCCGCGCTGCTCGCGGTGCTCGGCGCGGTGGCGCTCGTTCTGCTCATCGCGTGCGTGAACGTGACGAATCTGCTGCTCGCGCGCGCGGGGCAACGGGAGGGGGAGTTCGCCCTTCGGACCGCGCTCGGCGCGGGGAACCGCCGCCTCATCCGTCAACTGCTCACCGAGAGCCTCCTGCTCGCGGGCGTGGGCGGCGTGCTCGGCGTGGGCGTGGCGCTGCTCGGCGTGCAGGCGATCGTGGCGCTCAGTCCGTCCGATCTGCCGCGCGTGCAGGCGATCGCCGTCGATCAACCGGTGCTGCTCTTCGCCCTGTTCGTGACGACCGCGGTCGGGTTCGCTTTCGGCATCGTGCCGGCGGTACATGCGGCCCGCGGCGACCTGCATCAGAACCTGCAGTTGAGCACACGGCGCGCGACCGCGGGGCGGCGGGCGACGCGATCGGC
The DNA here is from genome assembly GCA_043762555.1 of Gemmatimonadaceae bacterium. Taxonomy (GTDB): domain Bacteria; phylum Gemmatimonadota; class Gemmatimonadetes; order Gemmatimonadales; family Gemmatimonadaceae; genus DATKOH01. The sequence continues at coordinate 7,880 of JAYUMO010000103.1, forward strand.
GCTCGTCGTCTCCGAGATGGCGCTCGCGCTCGTGCTTCTCGTCGGATCGGGATTGCTCCTGCGCAGCATGAACCGCCTTTTCGAGGTGGCACCCGGGTTCACGCCGGGCGGATTGCTCACTTTGCAAGTGCAAACCGGCGGCCCGAATTTCGAGAAGAACGACGCCACGTGGGCGTACTACGACCGCGTGCTCGCGCGGGTGCGCGCCGTGCCCGGAGTGGAGCAGGCGGGGATCACGAGCCAGCTCCCGCTGAGCGGCGACTTCGACGCTTACGGCATCCATCTCAAGGACCGTCCGACCCCGCCGTCCGAAGAGTATCCTGACGCGTTCCGCTTCTCCGTGAGCGCCGGGTATCTCGAGGCGATGCGGATCCCGCTGCTGCGCGGGCGCACGATCCAGGAGAGCGATCGCACCGGCCAACCGCCGGTGGCGCTCGTGAGCGAGAGCTTTGCGCGTCGCCGGTGGCCGGGGCTCGACCCGATCGGCCAGCAGATGAAGGTCGGTGATGAGAGCGGACCGTGGTGGACGGTGGTGGGCGTTACGGGCGACGTGCGGCAGCTGTCCTTGAGCGCCGACGTGCCGAACGAAGTGTACCTCCCGGAGAAGCAGTGGAATTGGGCCGACGGCGCGATGTCGTTCGTCGTGCGCACGAAGGGCGACCCGGCGGCGCTCGCACCGGTGCTGCGACGCGCGATCTGGTCCGTGGACAAGGATCAGCCGATCGTGCGTGTCTCGACGATGGAGCGATTGGTCGCGGCGACCGAAGCGCAGCGGCGCTTCATCCTCGTGCTCTTCTCGGCGTTCGCCGTGGTCGCGTTGGCGCTCGCGGCGGCGGGGATCTACGGCGTCATTTCCGGCGCGGTGGTGGAGCGGCGGCGCGAGGTCGGGATCCGTGCGGCGCTGGGCGCTTCGCGAACCGA
>JAYUMO010000104.1:0-4356 GCA_043762555.1 Gemmatimonadaceae bacterium
GGCTCGGAGACGATCGAGCTCGCGAAGGTGCAGGAACAGCTCGACGGGCGGCACTACGGGCTGAAGGAGGCGAAGGAGCGGATCCTCGAGTATCTCGCCGTACGCAAGTTGCGCGGCGGCGATCCCCTCGGGCCGATCCTCTGCTTCGCCGGACCCCCGGGCACGGGGAAGACGTCGCTCGGCGAAGCGATCGCGAAGGCGATCGGCCGCGAGTTCTACCGGATTTCGGTGGGCGGCGTGCGGGACGAAGCCGAGATCCGCGGCCACCGGCGGACGTACGTGGGCGCGATGCCCGGACTCGTCGTGCAGGCGATGCGGCGCGTGGCGCTGCGCGATCCGGTGCTGATGATCGACGAGATCGACAAGATGACGTCCGGTGGGATGAGCGGCGATCCGACCGCCGCGATGCTCGAGGTGCTCGACCCGTCGCAGAACCACGCCTTCGTGGACCATTACATCAATCTGCCCTTCGATCTTTCGGGCGTGTTGTTCATCTGCACGGCGAACAATCTGTTCGACATCCCGGCGCCGTTGCGCGACCGGCTCGAGGTGATCCAGATCACCGGCTACACCATCGAAGAGAAGGTGGAGATCGCGTGGCGCTACCTGCTTCCGAAGCTGCTCGAGGAGCACGGCATTACCGACAAGGACATGCAGTTCACCGACGAAGTGCTCGGCCTCATCTCGAGCGGCTACTCGCGTGAGGCGGGGCTGCGCGGCTTCTCGCGCAACATCGCGGCGATCATGCGCAAGCGCGCAAGGAAGAAGGCCGACGGCGAGGAAGGGGCGTGGGTGCTCGACCAGGCGCTCGTGGAGCAAGTGCTCGGCGCGCCGCGCTACGCGAAGGACGACGCCGAGACCGAGCCGGAGATCGGCACCGCGACCGGGCTCGCGTGGACCTCCACCGGCGGCGACATCATGGTGATCGAGGCGCTCAAGATGCCGGGCACCGGCAAGCTGACCGTCACCGGCCAGCTCGGCGATGTGATGCGCGAATCGGTGGACGCCGCGCTCTCGTACGTGCGCTCGCGCGCCGCGCAGCTCGCGATCCCCGACGCGATGTTCAAGGAGTACGACATCCACATCCACCTGCCCGCGGGCTCCATCCCCAAGGACGGGCCGAGCGCCGGGATCACGGTCACGCTCGCCATCGCCAGCGCGCTCTCCGAGCGGCCGGTGCGTCGCAACGTGGCGATGACCGGCGAAGTGACGCTGCGCGGCAAGGTGCTCGAGATCGGCGGCGTGAAGGAGAAAGTGATGGCCGCGTATCGCGCCGGGCTCCGCGAGGCGATCCTGCCCAAGAGCAACGAGAAGGACCTCCGCGAGATCCCCGATGAGGTGAGAGCGAACATGGTGTTCACCTTCGCGGCGACGATGGACGAGGTGTTCAAGCACGCGCTGCTCCCGGCCAAGCCGCCCAAGCGCGCCGAGCCGTCGCCGAAGAGCGCGGAGGGCGGTCGCCGCACCACGCCACCGGAGCGGATCGTCCCGATCGAGAGGGCGCGCTGAGCGCGCGGTCGCGCCGGCGGATCTCCGCGCGAGCACGGTAATGGCGGCGCCCCTGCTTCCACAAAAACCGCCGGACGAGGCCGCGAAGCGCGCGCAACTGGCGCGCATGAAGCGCCGCGCGACGGGGATGCTGCTCGCGTCGTGCGCGCTCTTCGCCCTGGCGGCCGCGCTGGAGCGCGCCCACCCCTGGCTCGGCCCGATCCGCGCCACGGCCGAGGCGGCCATGGTGGGCGGGCTCGCCGACTGGTTCGCCGTCACCGCGCTCTTCCGCCACCCGCTGGGCATTCCCATCCCGCACACCGCGATCATCGCCGCGCGGAAGGACCAGATCGGCCGGACGCTCGGCAATTTCGTGCAGCGCCATTTCCTGAGCCGCGATGTGCTGGCGGAAAAGCTGGCGCACGCGCGTGTGGCGGAGAATCTGGCGGCCTGGCTCAGCGAGCCCTCGAACGCGCAGGCGGTGGCGCGTCACGCCGCCGCGGCGGTGGCGGCGGGCGTGCGGGTGCTGCGCGACGAGGACGTGCAGACCCTCATCGACGGCGTGCTCCGCGAGCGGATCCGCACCACGAAGGTGGCGCCGCTCGCGGGCAAACTGCTCAGCGTGATCACCGAGGACGGGCGTCACCAGGAGCTGCTCGACCAGGCGATCGCGCTCCTCGCCCGCGCGGTGCACGATCACCAGGACGAGATCCGTGACCGGATCGAGCGCGAGAGCCCGTGGTGGGTGCCCGAGGTGGTCGACGAGAAGATCCACCAGAAGCTCGTGACGGGCGTGGACCGCACGCTGCAGGAGGTGCGCGGCGATCCGCAGCATCCCTTGCGCCGCCGCTTCGACCTCGCGCTCGACGAATTCATCGACAAGCTCAACCGCTCCCCCGACGTGCAGGCGCGCGCCGAGGCGCTCAAGCTCGAGCTGCTCGACGACGCCGCCGTGCGCCGCTTCTCGGTCGCGGTGTGGGAGGAGGCGAAGGGCGCGCTCTTCCGCTACGCGGAGCGGCCGGAGGCGTTCAGTCCGAGCGCGATCGAGCGCGGCCTCGTCGCCTTCGGCGAGACCGCGCGCGCGGACCCGGTGCTGCTGGCGAAGCTCAACGGCTACGTGGCGGACCTCGCGCTCACGATCGTGGAGCGATTCCAGGGGGAGGTCGCGGCGCTCATCGCGCAGACGGTGGCCGGCTGGGACCCCGACGCGACCTCACAACGGATCGAGTTGGCGATCGGGAAGGACCTGCAATTCATCAGGATCAATGGCACCATCGTGGGCGGGCTCGTCGGGCTGGCTCTGTACTACATCGCAAAGTTTTTCTAGAGAACGAGAGTAGCTAACGGGTTGTGGGGGTGTCAGGAGGCTGGGAAATAGAAGGCGTAGCCCGTAGTTGCTGGTCGCTGGACGAGCGCGCGTGGCCGGATTCGGCGCGCTCGTCCAGCAACCAGAAACCACTGTCCACGCCTTCTATCGTCCTAGCCTCCTGACACCCTCTACAACCCTTTTCCTACTCACTACCTAGTTCAGGTGCACCTTGGACAGATCGAAGAGATCGGTGCGCGCGCCGGCGGGGACGTCGATGTAGAGGACGGCGGCGTGGCCACCTACCTCGCCGCCCCAGACCGCGATCGTGCGCTTCGCCGCTTCGAAGCGCGTCGTCATTCCCGACTTCCGGGCGACGGCGCCGGGGTAGCGCTTCGCGGCCAGGTCTTGCAGCGCCTGCGCGAATTCCGCGGCATCCACCGGCGTGTCGAATACGGTGAGCCAGGCGAGACCGTCGCCCTCCGGCATCCGGAGGAGCGTATAGCGATCGCCCGCCCACCCTTCGGCCGCGCGCACCGCCTCGTTCTGGTCGCGCAGCACCTGGTAGAGCATCACGCGCGTCGCGAATTCACCCATGTCGTTGTCGTAGGTGGCCGTGCCGACGCGGGGCGTGGGCAACGCGATCGTGAGCGGCAGCTGTCGCGGCGAATCGAAGTACGCGCGCGCGTGCATGATCTGCGTGCTCGACGTCGGCAGATCCTTCCCGTACGGCAGGCGACCCGGACTCCGCTCCTGGAAGCGGCGCACGAACTCCGCGCCGCTCAAGTACGGGAAGATGATCAGCTCCTGCATGAACTCCGGCGTCCTCGCCATCACCGGCATCGAGGCCTGGCTCTCGCGGATCAGGTCGCGCGCGCGGTCCCAGCCGCCGGGGAGCTGGGCGCCCGGCCCGAGCATCGCCTGGATCGGCACCAGCATCGCCTGCCCTTCCATCACCGACTGCGCGGCGAGCGCGCGGTCGTCGTCGCCTTTGAGGTTCAAGAGCGAATCGAGATTCATGTACTGGTCCTGCAGGGCGTGTACCAATTCGTGTTGCACGACGAACTCCACTTGGTCCATCGGCGCGTCTTCCACGATGTACAGCACCTTGGTCTTCGGATCGTAGAAGCCCACCATTTGCTCCGAGAGCAGATCGAGCATCAGCCGGCGCAGGTCCAAGGTGTCGGGGATCACGCCGAGGCGTCGGAACACCGTCTGCTGCGCGGCGAGATCGCGTGCCGGCTTCTCCTCGTTGAACATCTTGTCGACGAACGCGCGCACCTCGGCCTTGGTCCGCACCTTGTACGCGGGCGGCTGCTTGAAGCGGAGCCCGGTGATCTTCTCGATCGTCGGCACGGCGCTCGCCACCTCGCGCGCGTAGCGATCCTGATCAGTGTTTTGGTTTTGCGCGCGGCGCTCGCCCGCGCAAGCGAGGAGCGTGACCGCGACGAGGGGCGCGACGAGCCGGCGCGATGCGAGCGAGATCATAGTCCGAGCACTCCGTGGCGGTACCAGCGGATGAGCGCGTCCCCCCAGAGCAGCGCGATCATCGCGCCGGGGGC
>JAYUMO010000105.1:0-6118 GCA_043762555.1 Gemmatimonadaceae bacterium
AGGTCTTCCAGCGCCTGCCGCAGCGCGGTGCCGTTCTCGATGATGCCGTTGTGGACCACCGCGATCGCGCCGTCGCACGACAGTTGCGGATGGGCGTTGCACCAGTTGGGCGCGCCGTGCGTGGCCCAGCGCGTGTGCGCGATGCCGAGCGTCCCGTGCACCGGACTGCCGGCGAGCACGGTCTCCAGCTCCGAGATCTTCCCCGGCGCCTTCCGCATCTGCACGCCCTTGCCGTTCACGAGCGCGATCCCCGCCGAATCGTAGCCGCGGTACTCGAGACGCTTGAGCCCTTCGATCAGCAGCGGCGCCGCCGCGCGTGGTCCGATATATCCGACGATCCCGCACATGGTCCCTGTCCGTCGTTGGTAATGGAACTTTCGAGAAGTGAAGCTACCGCAGCGCGTCGAGCGGCGCGCGGGACCGGCTCACCAACTCCTTCGCCGCCGCATCGGTGGGCGCTTCGGCGATCACGCGCACGATCGGTTCCGTCCCGCTCGGTCGCACGTGCACCCAGCGGTCCGGCCAGCTGAGCCGCAACCCGTCCTGTCCATCCGCCTCCGCGTCCGCGAAGGTCGTCCGCAACGCCGCGTAGACCGCGTCGAGCGTCGCCTTCGGTCGGTCGAGCTTGTCCTTCACGATGCGGTAGGTGGGGTATCGCGCCAGCACCTTCGACAGCGGTTCCCCGTCCTCGGCGAGCATTTGCAAGATGAGGGCCACCGCCACCGGCGCGTCGCGCCCGAGATGCAGCTCCGAGAGGATCACCCCGCCGTTGCCCTCGCCGCCGATCGCCGCGCGCTCGGCGCGCATGCGCACCGCCACGTTCACTTCCCCCACCGGCGCCCGGATCACCTGGGCCTTGGCCTCGCGCGCGACGTCATCCACGATCCGGCTCGTGGAGAGATTGACCACCAGCGGCCCGGGACGCGAGCGCAGCACCAGCCGCGCCGCCAGCGCGAGCGTCCAGTCCTCGCCGATCGCCCGCCCCGCGTCGCTCACGAGCGCGAGCCGGTCGACATCGGGATCGGTCGCGAAGCCGACGTCCGCGTGCACCCTCGCGGTGAGACGCTCGAGCTCGCCGAGGTTCGCCGCCACCGGCTCCGGCGCGCGCGGGAAGCGCCCGTCCGTCTCGAGACCGATCGCGCTCACCGTGCAGCCCAAGCGCGCGAGCAGCGCCGGCAGGATCGCGCCCCCCGCGCCGTGCGCGCAGTCGAGCGCGATGGTGAACTTCCGCGCGCGGATGCGTGTGACATCCACCATCGGGAGCGCGAGCACCGCCGCGAGATGCCGCTCGATCGCCCCCGCATCGACGGTCACGACACCGAGTCGATCCCACGACGCGCGCGGGATCGTTCCGTCCACGACCGCGCGCATCGACGCACCCTCCGCACCGTCCAGGAAAAGACCGGACGGCCCGATGAACTTCAGCGCGTTCCACTCGATCGGATTGTGGCTCGCGGTGATCGCGAGTCCGCCGGCGGCGTGGTGGTGCTCCACGGCGAGCTGGACGGTCGGCGTGGGCGCAAGCCCGATGTCGATCACGTCGGCGCCCACCGACTGCAGCGCGGCGATCGTTGCCCGATGAAACATCGGCCCCGACACACGTGAGTCACGTCCGACCACGATCCGACGCTCGCCGCCGCGCCCGGTCGCCCACGCGCCGAAGCCCGCGGCGAACCGCGCGATCACCTCGGGGGTGAGCGCCTCCCCGACCCGCCCACGGACCCCCGACACGCTCACCATCAGACCGTCGTACACGCGTCCCTCCGAATGCTGGGCGGAAAGCTACCGGGCCACCGGGGACAATCAAGGCGCGCGCGTTACGAAAGCCTGATTTCGCGCGTACTTAGGACAGCAATCCGCCGCTCGCCCGCCCCGGCCGCGCCCTCGCGCGCGTGCCCGGCGCGCTCCTCCTCCACATCGCTCTCGTGACGCTTCGCCGAAGGCTGTCCCGCCTGCCACTTCGTTGGAAGATGGCGATGATCAGCGCCGCCGCCGTGCTCGCGACGTTGGTGCTCGTGCTGCCGCCCGTCTATCTGACCAGCCGCGCGACGCTCACGACGCTGAAGGGTGAGCGCCTCTCCGCGATCGCCGCCAGCGCCGCGGTCACGATCCCCGCCGCCACGGCGGACACGCTGGCCGCCGTGGACGGGCAGAACACCGCCGCCTTCGTGCGCACGCGCGACCTGCTGCGCCGGATGTGGGAAGAGAACGGAGGCGACACCCGGGAGCTCACCAACGGGATCGCGCTGGTCCGGCCGTCCGGCTTCTCGTATCGCTATCTCGCACACTCCTCGTGGAGCGCGGGGCAGCCGCAGTACAGCAGCCACTGGGAGCCGCAGCCCGGGCTCGCCGACAGCATGGCCGCCGGTCGCCCGGCGCAGAGCCGCGTCTACGACGGGATCGCCGGGCGCGAGCTCGCCGCCGTCGCACCGATCCTCCGCGACGACGGCGGTGTCGAGGCGTTCATCGTCGTCACGCTCAATGCCGAGCCATACCTGCACGACCTCTCGCGCTCCTTCCTCTCGATCAGCTGGATCCCGGCGCTCATCCTGCTCGCCGCTCTTCTCGTGAGCTTCCTTGTCGCGCGCAAGGTGACGCGAGGGATCGAGGTCGTCGCCGAGCACGCGCAGGCGGTGGCCCGCGGCAATCTCAGCCGGGACCTCGTCTATCGCTCCTCGGACGAGATCGGCGACCTGGCCAACGCGTTCCGCACGATGACGGCCGGCCTCCGCGAGCTCCTGCGCGACGTCGAAGCGGGCGCCACCGAGGTCGCGGCGACCGCCGACGAGCTGGCCGCCGGCGCGCAGCAGATGAGCGCCTCCACCCAACAGGTCTCCGGCGCGGCGCAGACGATCGCCACCGCCGCCACGCAGCAGACCGCCGGCATCCAGAACGTGGTCGCGGTCTCGAGCAAGGTCGCCACCCGCGCGCAGGATGTGGCGGCGCACGCGCAGCGCGCGCAACAGGCGGCCGACGCGGTGACGCACTCCGCCAAACGCGCCGCCGGCGCGGCCGAGGCCGGACTGCAGAGCATGTCGAACATCTCCGCCGTCACCAGCGAAGCGATGCCCGCGGTGGCCGAGCTGTCCGAGAAGTCGACGCGGATCGGGCAGATCACCGACACGATCGCCGCCATCTCGCGGCAGACGAATCTCCTGGCGCTGAACGCGGCCATCGAGGCGGCGCGCGCCGGGGAGCATGGCCGCGGTTTCGCGGTGGTCGCGGAGGAAGTGCGTAAGCTCGCGAAGGAATCGGGGCGCGCGCTCGAGACGATCCGCCAGCTGGCCGATGAGATCCAGCGCGTGTCGTCGCGGATGTCGGAACGCATCACCGATGTGAGCGCGAGCGTCGGCGCGGGCGAAGCGGTGATCCGCGCCTCCACCGGCACGCTCACCCAGATCGCCGTGGAGATCGAGGGGAGCCGTGAAGCCGTCGCCCGGATCGTGGACCTCGCCACCACCCAGCGCCGCGAGGCCGAGACGCTCGCGAAGGAGATCGAGGCGGTGGCCTTCGTCGCCGAGCAGAACGCGTCCACGTCCGAGCAGGTGAGCGCCGTGGTGCAGGAGCAGACGGCCTCGATGGAGCACATCACGGAGTCGAGCCAGCACCTGGCGGACATCGCCACGCGGCTCAAGGGCGCGATGACCCGCTTCGAATTGTGAGCGATCCGTTGTCGCTCGTCCCGCTCGCCGCGGCGGCCCGCGGTGGGCGGGTGGACACGCACGCGACCCGCGATCTCGTCGCCGCCGGCGTCACGCTCCTGCAGCGCTGCGCGCCCCTCGTGCGCGCGCTCGACGGCCACCGCGCCGCGATCCTCCTCCCGACCTCCCCCGCCTTCCTGGTCGCGCTCGCCGCCAGCGACGGCCGGGGGACGGTGCTCATCAACCCGCTCTCCGCGCCGGCCGAGGTCGCGCAGCAGATCGCCGACGCGAACGTCGGCGCGGTATTCACGATCGACGCGCTCCAGCATCGGCTCCCGGGCCGGTTCCCGCGCGTGATGCTGGACGACGCCCCCGGTCGCGCGCGCGTGCTGATCGCCGGGGAGGACCGCGCCGTCGACCTCGGCTCGCACCTCGGACTCGCTCTCGAGGGAGAGCTCGACGCGCCCGGCCGCGACGAGGAGGCGGTGGTGGTCTTTACCTCGGCGATGGCCGGCATGCCGCTCGGCGCGATCCTCACCCACCGGAACCTCCTCGCGAACGCGCGCGCCATCGCCGAAGGCGCCGCGCTCAACGGCGAAACCGTGTCGCTCGCGGTGCTGCCCTTTGCCTACCCGCTCGGGTTCACCGCGTCGCTGATGGCGCCGCTGATCGCCGGCGGGCGCGTGGTCACCACACCCCGGTTCAGCGCGCTGCGCTCGCTCGACCTCCTTCGCACGGAGGGCGTGACGCTCCTCGTCGGCGTCCCGGCGGTGTTCGCGGGACTGCTCGCCGCGCTCGACCGGGACGGCGGCCGCCTCGAGGCGCACGCGCTGCGCGTTTGCATCACCGGAGGCGCGCCGCTGGACGACACGCTGCAGGCGCGCTGGCACAGCGCCACCGGGGTCGAGCTGCGCCAGAGCTACGGCCTCACCGAGGCCGCCCCCGTCTGTCTGTTCAATGCGGTGGCCGCGGAGAACCGCCGCGGCACGCTCGGCGCCGCCCTCCCCGGGGTGGAAGTGGCCATCCGCGATGAGGAGATCTGCGTGCGCGGCGACAATGTGTTCCGCGGCTACATCGCCGGCGGCGACGCGGGGCTCGCGCTGCGCGACGGCTGGCTCCATACCGGCGACCGCGGCGTCATCGACGCCGACGGCTACGTCACGTTCACCGGCGTGGCGAAGCCGATGTTCACGCGCAACGGGTTCAACGTGTACCCGCGAGAGATCGAGCGCGTGGTCGGCGCGATGCCCGGCGTGCGCTCCGTCGTGGCGCGCGCCATCCCGGAGCCGACGCGCGGGAACGACATCGCCCTCGAGATCGCGGCGAGCGTCACGCCGGACGAAGTGCGGCGCTGGTGCGAGGCGAAGCTCTCGGAGTACAAGCGGCCGAGCCGGATCGAATTCCGCGAGGAGTAGCGCACGGCGAGGCGGATGCGTCGCACCGGCCTGCGCGCTATCTTCCGGCTACTCCTTTCACCCCTTCGCATGACCCGAGTGTTCGACGAAGACCTGGCGACCGGCTTCGGCACGCGCGCGATCCACGCGGGCCAGCGCCCGGACCCACTGGCCGGCGCGATCATGCCCCCCGTCTATATGACGTCCACGTACGTGCAGGAGGGGCTCGGCAAGCACAAGGGCTACGAGTACTCGCGCACGCAGAACCCCACGCGTGAGGCGCTCGAGCGCAATATCGCGTCGCTCGAGGGCGCGCGGCACGGACTCGCCTTCGCGAGCGGCGTCGCTTGTGCCGACTCGCTCATGAAGCTGTTCAAGGCCGGCGACCACATCATCTGCGGCGAGAACGTGTACGGGGGCACGTACCGCCTGTTCGATAAGGTGTACCGCAACTTCGGTCTCGAATTCTCCTTCGTGGACACGCGCGACGTCCAGCGCATCGCGGACGCGTGCACCAAGCGCACCGTGGCCGTGCTCGCCGAGACGCCGACGAACCCGCTGATGCGGATCACCGATCTCAAGGCCGCGGCGGAGATCGCGCACCGCGCCGGCGCCCTGCTGATCGTGGACAACACCTTCGCGACGCCCTTCTTCCAGCGCCCCTTCGAGTACGGCGCCGACATCGTCTTCCACTCCACCACGAAGTATCTGAACGGCCACAGCGACATGGTGGGCGGCATCGCCACGATGCAGGACGACGCGCTCGCCGAGCGGCTGCAATTCATCCAGAACACGGCCGGCGCCGTTCCCGGCCCGATGGATTGCTGGCTCGCGCTGCGCGGCACGAAAACGCTGCACCTCCGCATGCCGCGCCACGACCAGAACGGCCGCCAGATTGCCGCGTGGCTCGCCGAGCGACTCGGTGCTGAACACGTCATCTATCCGGGACTGCCCACGCATCCGCAACACGAGCTCGCCAAGCGACAAATGACGGGATTCGGCGGAATGATCTCCGTCGAGATGGGAACCAAGGAGCGCGCGAATGAAGTTCTCAAGAAATTCCGCGTGTTCTCACTCGCTGAG
>JAYUMO010000106.1:0-2638 GCA_043762555.1 Gemmatimonadaceae bacterium
CGGCGGCCGCGTGGTCGCGATGGGCACCCCGGAAGCCGTCTCAGCAGTGGATGCCTCCCACACCGGCCGCTGGCTGCGCAAGGTTCTTGCCCCTCCCGCCCCTCGCCACTCCCCACGCCCTGCCGAGCGCCGAGTGCCGAGTGCCGAGACCCGCCCTTCGTAGTTCGCCCAGGCCGAGGCCGAGGCCGAGACGGGCTGTTCGCCCCCCTACCGCGCGCCGGCAGCCAGATTCTGCATTAGGAAGCTGGTGAGCAAGTGATATAGATGTACCCTCGTCCCCTCCCCCTCAAAGATCCCATGCGAGCGGTTGGGATACACCATGAGCGTGAACGGCCGGTTGGCCGCGACGAGCGCATCCACGAGCCGCTCCGTGCCCTGGTAGTGGACGTTGTCGTCCCCCGAGCCGTGCACGACGAGGAGGTTCCCCTTGAGCCGATCGGCGAAGGTGATCGGTGAGCCCTGCCGGTAGTCCTCCTCGTTCTGCTGCGGGAGCCCCATGTAGCGCTCTTGATAGATCGTGTCGTACAGATGAAGGTCGGGCACCGGCGCCACCGCCATCCCCGTGCGATAGACGTCGGGGTCGCGGAACATGAGGTTGAGCGTCATCGACCCGCCGCCGCTCCACCCCCAGACGCCGAAGCGCGTGGAATCCACCCAGGGCCAGCGGCCGATCGCGCGGGCGGCGCCCGCTTGGTCCTGCGAAGCGAGCACGCCGATCTTGCGATAGATCGACTTCCGCCACTCGCGGCCGCGCAGTGTCGGCGTGCCGCGATTGTCCATGGTGATCACGGCGTATCCCATTTGCGTCAGCATCAGGTGCCACAGCTCGTCGCCGCCCCATTCGTCGACCGCCGTCTGCCCCCACGGCTCGCCGTACACGTAGAAGAGCACCGGGTACTTCTTGGTCGAGTCGAAGTTGACAGGGTACATCGTGACGCCGTCGAGCGTCACGCCGTTGCCGGCGTCCACGCGGAAGAACTTCGTCGCCCCCTTCTTGAGCAGCGCGAATCGATGCTTGAGCGCCGCGTTGTCGGCGAGGGTGCGCACCACTTCCTGTGACGGGAGGCGAACGAGATCGACAACCGGCGGCGTGTCGAGGTTGGAAAAGGTGTGCACCGCGAAGTGCGCCCCGGGCCCCACCTGGTACGAGTGCGTTCCGCGCTGGCCGGCCGGGCTCAGTCGCTCCGCGGTCCCGCCGGCCAGCGGCACGCGGTAGAGATAGCGCTGGGTCGGGTTGTCGAGGGACGCCATGTAATAGAGCCACCCGCCGGCGGAATCCACGGACACGATCGCAGCGACGTCGAACGCGCCCGGAGTGAGGAGTTTTTCCTCCCGCCCGTCGCGTGACACCGTGTAGGCGTGATTCCACCCGTCCTTGTCGCTCATCCAGAGGAAGCGCTTGCCGCCGTCCAGCCAGCTCCAATCATCCACGACGTCCAGCCACGCCTTGTCCTGCTGCGAGAGGATCGGCGTGATCATCCCCGTTTTGGCATCCCCGAGGAGCACCGTCAGCGTATCCTGAAGCCGATTCAACTGCTGCATTACGATCTCGCTGGAGCTCGCCGCCCACTCCATCCGCGGGAGGTAGATGTTCCGCGGATCGCCCGGCACCTTCATCCATCGGGTGGGGCCGCCGCCGGCGATCACCACGCCGATCCGCACTGCCGAGTTGGTGGTGCCGGCCTTCGGATACTGCACCGGGATGGTGAACGAATAGAGACTGTCGGTGTCGTTGATCAGCAGGAAGTCGCGCACTCCCGACGCATCGAGCTGCCAGTAGGCGATGCGTGTCCCGTCGGGGCTCCAGCGGAAGCCGTCTCGGTCGAAGAACTCCTCTTCGTACACCCAGTCGAAGGTGCCGTTGATGATCGTGCGCGAGCCATCCTTAGTCAGCCTGACGATCTTCCCGTCGCGCAGCCGCTCGACGTACAGATCGTGCTCCCGCACGTAGGCGACGCGGTCGCCCTGCGGCGAAAACTTCGCGAACATCAGCGTCGACGGGCGCGCCCGCGCGCCGCCGAGCCGGCGCAAGGTGCGCGCGTCCAGATCGAACACCCAGTAGTCTCCCCGAGTATTCGCGCGCCACACACGCGCTGTGTTCGTGAAGAGGAGGAGCTTCCGCTCGTCGGGGGAGAAGCGGAATCCCGCGAGTTTGACCGGGACCGTATCACCGGCCGGAATCAGCAGCTCGTTTCGAACGACGATCACCTTTTCGCCCGTGGCGGCGTCCACGCGCACAAGGTCGGGGCCCTTCGCTTCCTTCCGGCGGTCGGTCGAATAGTACGCCCGCCCATCGGCGGCCCACCGGAGTCGCGGGCCCCAGTCGGCGGAGAGGTAGTCCGAATCGAAGATCCGCTCGACGGTGAGCGTGGTCGAATCGAAGCGCTCCGAATCCGGCTGCTGAGCTCGCGCCGACGGCACAGCCAGGTTCGCCAGTGACACGAACACGAGCCACGCGCTCGGATGCATCGATAGCATCATTCGGCCCTCGTGAGATGAACGTGAATCCGTCGTCGCCTTCCAACCGTACGGCAGCACGAATCTTAGGAATCGCGGGAGTTGACGGCAACCGGCTATCGGCCGCGAGAAGTTGCCGGGGCCGAGGCCGAGACCGGTTTTTCTTGATTTCACCCATCGC
>JAYUMO010000107.1:0-11032 GCA_043762555.1 Gemmatimonadaceae bacterium
GTCACGATCGAGACGCCGGGCGGGGGCGGATGGGGCGCGCCCTCAAGCGCCTGACGGCACCCGGTCCCAGACCTGTGCCGCGACGAAGATCCGCACGAGATCGCCGTCGAGCATCCCGCCCTTCGTCTCGGCGTGCAGGATGTCGAGCGCCCGCGTCGTCTCCACGGCGCGCTTGTAGGGACGGTCGGACGCCGTAAGCGCATCGAAGATGTCCGAGATCGTCATGATCCGCGTCTGCACCGGGATCTCCTCGCCGCGGATGCCGCGCGGATAGCCGACCCCGTTCAGCTTCTCGTGGTGGCCGTACGCGATCTCGGGCAACCGCCGGAGCTCGCGGGTCCACGGGATCTCGCGCAAGAAGCGGAAGGTGTGGGTGACGTGCGACTCGATCTCGCGGCGCTCCGCCTCGTCGAGCGTCCCCTTGGGGATCGTGAGGAGCCGCAGCTCGTCCGCGTCGAGCAAGGGGTGCTCGCGCCCGTCCCAGCTGGTGAAGCGCCGGGCGGCGAACTCCCTCAGGTCCAACACATTCGCTCCGGCGAGCAATGACGGCTCGTTCGACGTCACCACCGCGGCGAGGAAGCGGTCGAGCTCTCCCATCCGGACGTCGAGTTGCGCGCGCAGCGCCGCCTCGTGTTTCGAGAAGCCACGCTTCCCCTTCTCCTCGAGGAAGGCGGCCCGCCGCCGCTCGTATTCGAGCTCCGCCGTCTGCTTGAGGAAGCCGACGCGATCGCGGATCGCCTCGAGCGTGGGCGGGTAGAGCTTCTTCGCCTTCACCAGCACCTGCTCGCGCACGCCCACCTTGCCGAAGTCGTGCAGCAGGCTCGCGTAGCGCAGCTCGCGGATCTGCTCGCGCGAGAAAGTGAAGTCCCGGAAGCGTCCCGCCTCCTCGCGATCGATGCACGCCGCGAGTCCCACCGAGAGCTCGGCCACGCGCCCCGAGTGGCCGGAGGTGCTGGGGTCGCGCGACTCGATGGCGGTGACCGCGGCGGTGACGAATCCGGCGAAGAGCTTCTCGATGTCCTCGTACAAGAGCGAATTCTCGATCGCGACCGCCGCCTGCGACGCGAGCGCGCCGACGAGCTCGACGGCGCGGGCGTCGTAGCCCACGACCTCGCGATCCACCACCGCGGCGCCGGTGAGCCGCGCGTCGGCGGTACGCTTCCGGTTGATGAGCTGCAGCACGCCCACGATGTCGTCGCGCAGCGTCGTCATCGGGAAGACGAGCATCGACTTCGTGCGGTAGCCGGAGCGTTCATCGAAACTGCGGTTCTGCTTGTACGACCCGCCCTCCGGCAGGAGGTACACATCGTCGATGATCATCGGCTCGCGGGTCGCCGCGGCGTGACCGGCCAGGCTCGTGTGATCGATCGGCACGGTGTACTCGCCGTAGGGCACGCCCTGAAGCGAGTCGTTCTGCGAGAGCTTGAAGCGGAGCGCGCGCGGCGCGTCATCGCCGCCGCGCTCCACGAGGTAGATCGACCCGGCGTCGCTGGTGGTGACGCGCCGGGCCTGCGAGAGGATCATCTCGAGCAGCTTGAGCAGGTCGCGCTCGGTGGAGAGCGCCGCCCCCACCTGCGCCAGATCGGCCAGCTCGCGCGACCGCTGTGCTTCGTTCGCACGCGCGCCGAACGTCGCGACGAGGGCGCGCGCGTGATGCAACGCGCCGCGGAGCTGCGCGGCGGCGAGCCCGGGACGCGCCCCACCGGGGATGAAGCCGGCCAACCGGTCCAGGGGCCATCCCGCCGGCGGCTCCGCGTCGCCGGCGTCGCCCATGCCGAGGAGGGCCGCCACCGCCGCCGCTTCCTCCAGCGCGGAGGCGCCGCGCGCGCCCGCCGTCGCGAGCAGCGCCCGGTCCACCACCACCACCGTGGCCCGCGCCGGATCGAGCGAGCCGGCGGCGGGGAACGCCGGCTCGGCGCGCACCTCCACGTCACCGCCGGCCATCAGCTCGGCGATCGCGGCCGTCCGCTGGGGCGACGCGAGGACGAGCGCCTTCGTACCCTACTCCGTGCCGCTCGGCGGCTGGAGTTTCTTGAGCTCCTTCTGCGCGGGCCCGAAATCCGGGAACGCCTCGAGCGACTTCTGCAGCAGATCGATCGCTTCGGCGTTCTTCCCGGCGTCCTTGGCCGCCAGCGCGCGCGAATACAGCATCGTCGCCTGGAAGGGCACCTTCTTTGCCAGGTTGAGCGCGGTATCGCGCGCGGCCGTGGCGAGCGGCGGGAGCTTCAGGCCCGCGTTCAGCTTGTCGGCGAGCTGCGTGACGAGGAGCATCACGTCATTCTGCTTCCCGTCCACGTCCGTGTTGAATTCCACCAACGAGGTCTCCGAGTTCACCGACCGCGCGACGATGCGCATGTTCCCCTTGGTGTCGGTGACGAAGCCCCCGGTGATCATGTGGCCCGCCCCGAGGATCTTGCCGAGGCGTGCGGCGGTACTCGCCTCCACGCGGCCGCTCGCGCCGAGGTTCTGCTCGTTGATCAGCGTCTGCAGGCTCGCGCGCTCGACGACGCGGATCTTCGGATTCCCGGAGAGCTGGAAGATGAGCAGGTCCGCCATGCCCACCGAGAGCGGCTCGAGCGCCGCGTGCGAGTCGCCGAGCGCGCCGTTGTCGAAGTTGAGCACCGCGAGCGTGGGGCGGGTGTCGGCTTGCGCCGCCGCCGCGGCGGTCACCGCCACGAGTCCGCATGCCGCGATCCCCCACCTGGTGATGCGCCGATCGATCGTAGACGTCATGTTCCCCTCCGCAGTGTACTAGACGGTGAGAGTGAGCCCTTCCGCCGCCGCGAGGACCTCCATCCGCGCGCCGCGCTGCCGCACGATCCCGCGGCACTCTTCCACGAGCTGGTCCACGGCGTCATCGCTCCGGTCGGGACTGTGATGGAACAGCGCCAGCCGTTCGACCTCCGCGTCGAGCGCGAGCGCCACGGTGTCCGCGATGTGCGAATGTCCCCATCCGCGGTGGCGCCCGTACTCCTCAACGGTGTACATGGCGTCGTGGACGAGCAAGGAGGCGCCTTGCGCGAAGGCGACGAGCTCGTCGCGCCATCCGGCGCCCGCCGGGTAGCCCGCCGCTGGCCCCAGTTCGTTGTCGGAGACGTACACGAATGTTTTCGTCTTCGTGTTCGCTCCCGGGCCCGTGTCGCCCACGCGATACGCCAGCGCGCCTCCGGGGTGCCGCACCGGGAGCGAGCGCAGCAGGTATCCATCCCCGCGATGCGCGTCGTCGAGCGCGCGGAATTCCACCCGGGCGCCGACCTCGTCGAAGGGCACCGGGAAGACGTCGGGCGACATCTGTTCGCGCACCGCGCGATCCACCGCCGGCATGAGCGCCGTGGTGGTCCAGATGGTGAAGCGATTGCCGCGCGCGAACAGCGGTTGGAAGTAGGGCAAGCCCTGGATGTGATCCCAGTGCGCGTGGCTGAGGAAGATGTCGGCGGCGATCGGCGCGCCCGCGGCCCGTGTGGCGAGCGACCGGCCCAGCTCGCGGATCCCGGTGCCCGCGTCGAAGATCAAGAGCTTCTCGCCCGCCGCGCGCACTTCCACGCAGGGCGTGTTGCCGCCATAGCGCACGGTCGACGCGCCGGGCGCCGGCACCGAGCCCCGCGTACCCCAGAATCGCACCGACAGCGTCATCCCTTCACCCGGGCCAGTGCCTCGAGCGCCGCACGGTCGACGAGCGCGATCTGCCGCCGCTCCACCTTGATCAGCCCGCGGTCCTGGAACTGCCGCATCGCGCGCGAGACGGTCTCTCGGCTCGCGCCGATCATCTGCGCGATCGTCTGGTGCGTGAGCCGTCGCTGGAGCACGGGCCCGCCGCTCTCCGCCGCCGCGTCGAGCAGCAGCCGCGCGATGCGGCCATCCACGTCCAGCAGCACGAGACCCCCGATCTGATCGTCCGCGCGGCGCAGGCGTCGCGACAGCTCCTGCAGCAGCGCCCACGCGACGATCGGCGATCCCTCCACGCGCCGGCGGAAATCCTCGCGCCGCAGCACGATCAACTGCGAATCCTCCACCGCGATCACGTGCGCCGAGCGCGGCCGGCTATCGATGAGGGCAAGCTCACCGAAGTGCTCGCCCACGCCGAGCATCCCGAGGATCACCTCGCGGCCATCCTCTCCGATGAGCACCACTTTCACCCGTCCCGAGCGCACGATGAAGAGCGAGTCCCCGGGATCGTCGGCGAAGAGGATGACGCTCCCCTTCGGATGGCTCCGCTCCCGTGCATCCTCCGCGAATCGCGCCAGCTCATCCGCCCCGAGCCCGCTCAGCATCGGGATCGTCGCGAGGAACTCCGGCGTCCGATCCGCGGTCAGCGGCCGGCCAGGGTGAGGGTGAACTGCAGCGCGGTGACGTTGAACTTCTGGAGCCCGGAATCGATCTCGCCGTACTCGGCGCCGAGCATCGGCGTGATCGTCACCGAGCCCGTGACCCAGGCGAGCCCGACGCCCGCGCCGCCCACGAGCGTCGCGGCGGTGGGCAGCGAGTTGTCGATCGACAGGCCGGTGAGCCACCGCCCGTGGAGCTGGGTCACCAGGCCGAGGGCCGGTGAGAAGGGGCTCATCCCCGTCGCGCCGAAGTAGAGGAAGTTGCCGTTCGTGCCCGCCACCGACTTCCCGCCGGTCGTGTAGCGGGCCACGTAGCGCTCGTAGGCGAACACGTTCAGCTGACGGAAGCCCGGCGCGATGGTGCGCCACCGCCACTCGCCCTGGATCGTCGGGCCCAGCGTCACCTGCGTGGAGAGCAGCGTGTCGCCGGGCAGCGTCCGCGTGAGCTCATCCTGCGTGTAGAAGGTGGCCGCGACGCTGAAGGCCATCGCGCTCTGCCCCACCAGGCCGTCGGCGCCGATCGACAGCCGGATCGCGGCGCCCGGCGCGAGCTTCACGTTGGTGACCGACGTCCCCAGTCCCAGCGCGGCCGCCTGCATCGGCGAGTACTCGGTGCGGTACTGGTACGACGCGCCGGCGCCCCAGGCCCAGCGCCCGATCTTCTTCGCGCCGACGACGCCGGCGGTCGCGCCGAATCCGCTCCCGAGCACCGGCGACTGCGCCTGCAGCACGGGCGCGCCGAGCACCTCCATCGCGGCGAACTGCGTCGAATCGAGATTCGTGAGACCGGTAGGCAGGTTGAAGCCCAACGTGATCATGGCGTCGTTGCCGTGCAGCCGGACGGAGCCTCGCACCGTCAAGTCGGTGAAGCCCTCCACGCGCGCGGTGGTGGACGGCACGGTGGCCGAGTCGCGCGTGGTCGCGGTGCCCGACACGTAGGCCATGTACGCATCCACGAGCACGCGTGAGCCGATGCTGAAGGCGCCCGCGATCGGGAGGGTGAACTGGGACGCGCGCTGCAGGCTCGCCGGCACCGTATCGCTCGAGCAGCAGCTGAAGCTCCACGACTGCGCCACCGGCGCGATCTGCCACCCGTACTTGCCGTCGAAGGGGAGTTGCGCATACGCCGCGGTCGTCGGCGCGAGCGCGCCGGCGACGGCCAGGGCCGCGGCGGGAGCGAGCCGGCGTGCCGCGTGCCTCACGGCGTTCCGATGATGATCACGATCGTGCCGCTGGTCACCGCGCTGAGCGCCGCCGCGAGCGGCTCGTTCGTCGTATTTCCCGCCGCGCCCACCACGTCACCGGGGCTCGGATTGACCCCCTGCGTGACGCCGCCAAGGATGTTCTGCTCCCAATTCTCCGGCTCCACCGGCAGCGGGTTGAGGAGCGGCCGACCGCTGTTGGCGCGCACCGACGACAGCCGCTGTTGCGCGAGCGCGAATCCGGGATCGATGGAGAGCGCGGCCGTGTAGTACGCCTCCGCCGCGTCCAGATTCCAGTGGGCCTCGGCGTTCGAGCCGCGCGCGTAGGCGAGGAAGGCCGAGAGGTAGCGCGTCGGCCGCCGCTCCACCGCTGCGCGCTGCGCCGGGGTGAGGACCACGCCGAGCTCGGCGAAGAGCCGGATCGCGAGCTCCTTCTCCGCATCGAGGATCTGCACGAGCGCGGTCTGCTGGATCACCGGCCGTCCGACCACGGCGCCTTCTTCGACGCTCGTGACCCGCGCGTCCACGGTGAGCCGGCTCTTCTCCTGCGGCGTGATGACGCCGTTCACCAGACGGCTCGCCCCCACCAGTTTGCCGAGCTGCGGGGCCGACAGCGAATCGGTGCGCCCCTTGCTCACGAGGTCGAGCTCGCGGAGCACGGCGTCCACCCGCACGCGGTCCACGATCTGCAGCTTCGGGCTCACCGAGAGGTCGGCGATCAGCAGGTCGGCGAGGCCGTAGCCGAGCGGGATGAGACTGGAATCGCCGGAGGCGACGGTGAGCGGCGACACGCCGACGGCCGTCGCGGAGAACGTCGCCGGATTGAGCGCTTTCTCGTCCTTCACCGCCGCCTGGGCGGCCAGCACCGCCTCCTGTCGCGATATATCCCCGAGTCGCGCCTGGACGTCGGCGTCCCTCTTCACGATCGACAGGTAGCGCAGGTACTCGACGCGCGCCTCCGAGAGATCGCCCGTCCGCTGCGCGGCGGCGCCGACGAATAAGTTGGCCTGGGCCCCGGTGGTGCCGCCGAGCGCCAGCAGGGGCTCGAGGGTGCGTCGCACGCCGGCGTCGTCCTTCACGAAGTAGAGCGCCTTGCCGTAGGCGAGCCGGCGTTCGGGGTCGCTCGGCGCGCCGCTGAAGGCGTTGCGGGCGGCCGTGAGCTCCTCTCGCGCCGTGGCCGGGGCGAGGGGCGTGAGCGTGGGCGACGGGGCACACCCCACCGGGAAGACGGCGACGAGGACGCCGAGGGCGAGCACCGGGGTGGGACGCATGGCGGGGCGGGACGGAGAGTGGATTGGCTTTTGTTTTTCGACGGTCCTGCGGGCCAACTTACGGAGCGGCCGCGGGGCTGTCAAACGGCCAAACCGTTGTCAGCTTGTCTTTTGCGGCATGAACCGGATATATTTCTCACTTCCCCGCCGACATTGAGGATCCAGTGAAGACCGATATCCATCCCGTCTACGCCACCGCGGTCGTGAAGTGCGCGTGCGGGAATACGTTCACCACCCGCTCCACCCAGGGCGAGATCCATACGGACATCTGCTCCAACTGCCACCCCTTCTACACCGGCAAGCAGAAGCTCGTGGATACCGCGGGCCGCGTGGAGCGCTTCCGCCAGAAGTACGGTAGGGAGAGCTGAGCCTCCGCGACCTGCTCGCGCAGGCGCTGGCGCGCTTCGAGGAGATCGAGCGCGAGTTGGCGAGCCCGGCGGTCCCCCGTGACGCCGGCCGCCTCGCTGGACTCGGCCGCGAGCACCGCCGCCTCTCGCCGATCGTCGAGCTGGCCGCGCGGCTCCGCCGCGCCGAGACCGAGCTTCAGGGCACGAACGAGCTGCTGTCGAGCACCGACGCGGATCTCGCGGCCGAGGCGCGCGCCGAGGCGCAGCGCCTGAGCACCGAGATCGCCGACCTCGACCGGCGGCTCAAGCCACTGTTGCTGCCCCCGGACCCGCTCGACGACCGCCCCGCGATCTTCGAGATCCGCGCCGGCACCGGCGGCGACGAGGCCGCCCTCTTCGCCGCCGATCTCACCCGTATGTACACGCGCTACTGCGAGCGGCGCGGGTGGAAGGTGGAGCTCCTCGCCCGCTCCGACGGCGCGCTCGGCGGCATCAAGGAGGCGGTGTTCAAGGTGAGCGGCGACGGCGTCTTCGGCCGGCTCCGTCGCGAATCCGGCGTGCACCGCGTGCAGCGCGTGCCCGCTACCGAGGCGCAGGGGCGCATTCACACGTCGGCGGCGACGGTGGCCGTGCTCCCGGAGGCCGAGGAGGTGGACGTGC
This sequence comes from Gemmatimonadaceae bacterium, assembly GCA_043762555.1. Classification (GTDB taxonomy): domain Bacteria; phylum Gemmatimonadota; class Gemmatimonadetes; order Gemmatimonadales; family Gemmatimonadaceae; genus DATKOH01. The sequence goes on from JAYUMO010000107.1 coordinate 7,806, forward strand.
GGACCGAGGAGAAGGACATCCGCATCGATGTGTTCCGCTCCTCGGGCCCCGGCGGGCAGAGCGTGAACACCACCGACTCCGCGGTGCGGATCACGCACATCCCCACTGGCATCGTGGTGAGCCAGCAGGACCAGAAATCGCAGCTTCAGAACAAGCTGAAGGCGATGGAGGTGCTGCGCGCGCGGATCCTGGACGCGAAGCTCGCCGAGCAGGAGGCCGAGCGTTCACACCTGCGGAAGACGCAGGTGGGCACCGGCGACCGCGCGGCGAAGATCCGCACGTACAACTATCCGCAGAACCGGGTGACCGACCATCGGATCGGGCTCACGCTGCACGAGCTGCAGCGCACGCTCGACGGCGATCTCGATCCGCTGATCGACGCGCTCGCCCTGGCGGAAGTGGAGGAGCGGTTGGGTGGCGACTACTGAGTCGGCGCCGCACGGCGCGCGGGTCGGGGCGCTGGTGGAGGAGCTCGCTGCCGTCCTCGTGGCTGCCGGCGTCGACGACCCGCGGCGCGAAGCCACGGACATCGTCGCCGCGATCGTGGACGCGCCGCGCTTCTGGGTGCAGGCGCACGCCGACGAAACGGTGACCGCCGGCGACGCGGCCCGGATGCGCGCCGCCGCCGAACGTCGCGCGACGGGTGCGCCGTTCGCGTACGCGGTGGGGCGCGCGGCGTTCCGGTTCCTCACGTTGCACGTGGACGAACGCGTGCTCATCCCGCGGGCGGAAACGGAGCAGCTCGTGGAAATGGTGCTCGACGCTACGGCCGCGGCCTCGGGGGGCACGGCGATCGACCTGGGGACCGGCAGCGGCGCGATCGCGATCGCGCTGGCGCTGGAGGGGAATTTCGATCGGGTGATCGCCACCGACGTGAGCACCGCGGCCCTCGAGGTGGCGCGAGCGAACGCCGCGCGGCTTGGCGCCAGCACGCCCGCGCCCGTAGAATTTCTTTTCCGCGCCGGCGCGTGGTTCGCGCCGCTCGCCGGCGTGCGCGCCCGGGTGGTGGTGAGCAATCCGCCGTACATCGCGCACGAGGAGGCGACGGCCATGCCGCCGGCGGTGCGCGATTGGGAGCCGCCGGTGGCACTGTTCAGCGCGGACTCCGGGATGCGCGACATCGCGTGTATCATTCGGGGGGCGCCGGCGATCCTCGAGCCGGGCGGGCTGCTCGCGCTCGAAGTCGATTCGCGTCGCGCATCGCTGGCGGCGGAGCTCGCCCTCGCCGACGGCCGGTATCGCGACGTCGCCGTGAGACTCGATCTCGCGGGACGGGAACGCATCTTGATGGCGAGACGAGGAGAGGAGTGACGTGCTCGAGGACCGCGCGAAGGAGTTGGGAAGGCTGATCGGCCAAAGTGGCGAGTACCTGGCGGTGAAGCGCTCGAACGATGCGTTGAACGCGGACGCCGAAGCCGTGGCGGTGCTGAAGCAGATGGAGCAGATCCGGCGCGATGCGCAGGCGATGATCGAGCGCGGCGAGCAGCCGACGGCCGAGATGGAGCAGCAGTTGGACCAGCTCCTGCTCAAGGTGCAGGGGAGCCCCGTTTACCAGGGGGTGCTGGTGGCGCAGGAGAATTTCGATAAGGTGATGGTCCGCGTGAACGAGTGGATCCTGGATGGGATCCGCCGCGGCGCGGCGAGCCCGATCATCACGCTGGGGTGACCACCACGCGCGGGCGGCTGATCGTCTTCGAGGCGCCGGAAGGAGCGGGGAAGACCACCCAGCTCCGCCGCCTCGGCGAGTGGCTCACGCAGCACGGCGTGCCGCACACCACCGTGCGCGAACCGGGCGGCACGCCCCTTGGCAACGCGGTGCGCGGCATCGTGCTGGCCGAGCCGGGGCGCGAGATCTCGGCGCGCGCGGAAGCACTGCTCTTCATGGCGTCGCGCGCGGAGCTCATCGAGCGGGTGGTCCGCCCCGCGCTCGCGCGCGGCGAGATCGTGCTCGCGGACCGCTTCTTCCTGTCCACCTATGCGTACCAGGTGCACGGCCGCGGCCTCCCCTTCGACGAGGTGCGCACGGCCAACGCGCTCGCGACGGGCGGGCTCGTGCCCGACCTCACCCTGCTCCTGTCGCTGAGCGGGGCGGTGCGGCACTCGCGCGCGGCGGCGCGCGGCGCGGCGGATCGCATCGAAGAGGCGGGCGACGACTTTCACGCGCGGGTGGAGGCGGCCTTCGCGCACTTCCTGGCGCCCGAGTGGCAGGCCGCGCATCCGGAGTGCGGCCCGGTGGTGGCGGTGGATGGTGAGGGGGACGAAGCCGCGGTGTTCGCTCGCATCATGCCAGTGCTCGCGGCGCGATGGCCGGAGACGATTGCGTCCGCGGCGTCCGCGGCGTCCGCGGCGCCCGCCGCGCGCCCCCGGAGCTAGCCGCCAGTGCGCGCCCGCCGGTTCGTCGCCGTCACGCTCTTCGCGATCGGGATGCTCGTGGCCGCGCGGCTGCTGCGCAACGCGCTCGGCGGTGGCGACGCGGTCGCGCGGGGACTCTTCGACGAGGTGCTCGCGCACGTCGAGCGGAACTACGTGGACCCGCTCGATGCGGCCGATCTCTACCGCAAGGCGGCGCGTGGGATGGTGGCCGAGCTGCACGATCCGAATTCCGCGGTGCTCGACGAGGCCCGGCTGCGCGCGCTGCAGGAGACGACGGCGGGCGAGTATGACGGGGTGGGCGTACAGGTGGACGTGCGCGGCGGGTGGTTGAGCGTGATCGCGCCGGTCGCCGGGGGACCGGCGGAGCAGGCCGGACTGCGCAGCGGCGACCGGATCCTGGAGGTCGACGGACGGTCCGTCTCGGCGCGCCTCGCGGAGGACGCGCGCTCGGGGCTGCGCGGTCCCCCCGGCACGAAGGTCACGCTGTTGGTGGAGCGTCCGGGGGTGGTGGCGCACTTCCCGATCGTGATCACCCGCGCGGCGATCCACGTCAGCGCGGTGCGCCACGCGTTCCTGCTCGCGCCACGGGTGGGCTACGCGCAGCTCAGCCTCTTCGCCGATTCGAGCGCGCGTGAACTTCGGCTCGCGGTGAACCGGCTGCGCACGGAGGGCGCGCGCGCGATGGTGCTCGACCTGCGCGCCGATCCGGGCGGGTTGCTGACGGAAGGGGTGCAGGTGGCCGACGAGTTCCTCGACCCGGGACAGGCGGTGGTGACGCTGCGTGGCCGCGGCGACCGGGTGACGCAGACCTTCACCGCGCGCGCGGCGCAGCCCTGGCCGGATCTGCTGCTGCT